>NZ_LOVS01000006.1:0-263636 GCF_001523835.1 Burkholderia sp. ABCPW 14
CCCTGCTGTCGTGCTGTCCTGCTTTCGTGCTGGCCTGCTGTCCTGCTGTCCTGCTGTCCTTGTTCACGTGTGTCGCTGTTCCGTGGTGCCGCTGTGCCGCTCTTCCGCTGTTCCGCTGTTCCGCTGTTCCGCTGTTCCGCTGTTCCGCTGTTCCGCTGTTCCGCTGTTCCGCTGTTCCGCTGTTCCGCTGTTCCGCTGTTCCGCTGTTCCGCTACCCAATTGTCCTGCTTCCCGCCGCCCTGAGCCATTGCGCCGCCCTCCGCGCTGCGGCGTCATGCAGCACCAGCACAGCACGAAAACCCGGGCCGTTATAACCTCGCGTATATTACGATTACGTTTTTCCTCCACGTCATTGTTTCCCGCCATGTCCGCTCCCGTCCGTTCCACCCGCCGTTTGTTCCTGCGTCTCGCGACGCTGTCCGCGCTCGCCGCCGGCTTCGCCGCTCCGGCCGCGCATGCCGCCGACGAACTCGTCGTGTCGGCTGCGGCGAGCCTGACCAATGCGTTCAAGGCAGTCGGCGACGCCTACGAGAAGCAGCATCCGGGCACGAAGATCCTGTTCAACTTCGGCGCGTCCGACGTGCTGATGCAGCAGATCGCGAAGGGTGCGCCGGCCGACGTGTTCGCGTCGGCCGACCAGAAGGCGATGGATCGCGCGGTCGCCGAGCGCGTGATCGCCGACGGCACGCGCCGCGACTTCGCCGCGAACTCGCTGGTACTGATCGTGCCCACCGACAGCCGCGCGACGTTCGGCTCGCTGCGCGATCTGACGGCGCCCGCCGTGAAGCGCGTCGCGTTCGGCGATCCGGCGTCGGTGCCCGTCGGCCGCTACACCGAGGGCGCGCTGAAGGCGGCCGGCGTGTGGAACGACGTGAGCGCGAAGGGCGTGCTCGCCGCGAACGTGCGCCAGAGCCTCGACTACGTCGCGCGCGGCGAAGTCGACGCGGGCTTCGTGTTCGGCACCGATGCGGCCGTGATGCCCGAGCGCGTGAAGATCGCGCTGACCGTCCCGACGCAAACGCCGATCACCTATCCGATCGCCGTCGTCAAGGACAGCCGGCACGCGGGGGCCGCGCAAGGCTTCGTCTCCTTCGTGCTGTCGCCAGCGGGCCAGGCGGTGCTCTCGAAGTACGGCTTCAAGCCGGCCGCGAACGCCGCGAACTGATCGGGATACGCGATGCACGACGCCTGGGTTCCGCTGCTGCTGTCGCTGAAGGTCGCCGGCTGGGCGACGGCGCTCGATCTCGTGCTCGGCGTCGCGACGGGCTATGCGCTCGCGCGTTGGCGCTCGGGCGCGCGCGACGTGATCGATTCGCTGCTGACGCTGCCGCTCGTGCTGCCGCCGACGGTGCTCGGCTACTACCTGCTCGTGCTGCTCGGCCGCCGCGGCGTGTTCGGCGCGTGGCTCGACGAACTCGGCATCCAGCTCGTGTTCACGTGGCAAGGCGCGGTGATCGCGTCGATGGTCGTCGCGTTTCCGCTGATCCTGAAATCCGCACGCGCCGCGTTCGAAGCAGTCGATCCGCAGCTCGAGCGCGCGGCGCGCACGCTCGGCATCAGCGAAGCCGGGATTTTCTTTCGCGTGACGCTGCCGCTCGCCGCGCGGGGCATTCTCGCGGGCGCGCTGCTCGCATTCGCGCGCGCGCTCGGCGAATTCGGCGCGACGCTGATGATCGCGGGCAACCTGCCCGGACGCACGCAGACGCTGTCCGTCGCCGTCTACGCGGCCGTGCAGGCGGGCGACGACACGACCGCGAACTTCCTCGTGCTCGTCACGTCGGTGACCTGCGTGCTGATCCTCCTCGTCGCGGGGCGGCTCGTGCCGCAGCGCGCGCTCGTCGGAGCGCGATGAGATGAGCCTCGTCGTCGACATCCGCAAGACGCTCGTCACGCCCGAGCGGCATTTCACGCTCGACGTGTCGTTTGCGTCGGCCGCGCAGCGCATCGTGCTGTTCGGGCCGTCGGGCGCCGGCAAGAGTCTCACGCTGCAGGCGATTGCCGGACTGCTCGCGCCCGACCGCGGCACGATCTCGCTCGGCGGCGACACGCTGTTCGACGACGCGCGCGGCATCGACGTACCGACGCAGGCGCGCCGCGTCGCGTATCTGTTCCAGGACTACGCGCTCTTTCCGCATCTGAACGTCCGGCAGAACCTCGCGTTCGGCCTGAAGCGCGGCTGGCGCAATCCGCGCGCGAAGGAACTGCCGGACGAAGCCGCATACTGGCTGCGCGCGTTCGAGCTCGATGCGCTCGCCGGGCATTATCCGGCGCAGTTGTCGGGCGGGCAAAAGCAGCGCGTCGCGCTCGCGCGCGCGCTGATCGCGCAGCCGCGAATCCTGCTGCTCGACGAGCCGTTCTCGGCACTCGACGTCGCGATGCGCCAGCGGATGCGCCGCGAGCTGACCGATCTGCAGATGCGGCTCGACATTCCGATGGTGCTGATCACGCACGATCCGGACGATGTCGCCGCGTTCGGCGATCAGGTCGTGCCGCTTCAGGAAGGGCGCGTGCTGCCCGAGGCGCCGATCGCCGAGTGGGCGACGAGCATTCGGTGACGAGATCGGCTCGCGTCGTTTGCGCGGCCGGTGTTTGCCGGGATGCGATTTCGATGTCGATGAATCGCGCGATACGGCAGCTTGGCGATTGCCCGCCGGGAACCGCGCCGATCTTTCGACATCTTCGGCCACTCCACTGCGTTCGACGTGGTTCTTAACGCCTCTCCACGAGACGGCATATCACCGCGCGCTCGTTTCTTCGGCGAACGGACAGACGCAAGAAAGCCGGCATCGAGCCGGCTTCGTTCCGCCCTCGCCCGCGCCGCCGAATACCGCCCGGCGAGCGCGGCCGCCGCATCAGCCGTTGACCGCCAGAATCACGCTCGACGCCTTGAACACCGCCGTCGCGCTCACGCCCTTCGCGAGCCCGAGCGCGTCGACGCTATCGTTCGTCACGATCGCCGCGAGCGTCATGCCGCCGTCGAGCGCGAGCAGCACTTCGCTGTTCACCGCGCCGCGCGTGACCGTCTCGACGACGCCGGGTAGCTGATTGCGCGCCGACAGCTTGAGCGGCGCGCCCGCGTCGACCGCGAGCACGATAAACGACGCCTTCACGAGCGCGCATGCGTCGACGCCCGGCGTGAGCCCGAGCGCCTCGGTGCTCTCGTGCGTGACCACGGCGGTGATCGTGTGGTCGCCCGGCAACGCGAGCACCACTTCGTCGTTCACCGCGCCGTGCTTGACTAAGAGAACCTTGCCGAACAGCTGATTGCGTGCGCTCGTCTTCATGCCTATTCTCCCGATGAGTTCCCAATTGACTGCGAAGCCTTCGACGGCTGCGCTCGCCGCGTCGATGAAGCGCCGATGCTCGCGCTCGATCGCGCGAAACGCCGCGATCAGCGCCGTCGCGCGCGGCGTGAGTGTCGTGCCGCCGCCGCCCTTGCCGCCCGTCGAGCGCAACACGAGCGGCTCGCCCGCGAGGTTGTTCATCGCGTCGATCGCATCCCACGCGCCCTTGTAGCTGAGGCCGACCGCCTTCGCCGCGCGTGTGATCGAGCCGGTCTCGCCGATCGCGGCGAGCAGCGCGATGCGTGCCGCGCCACCGAGCGTCCGGGCGCCCGCATTCAGCCACAGCTCGCCGCGCAGTGCGAGCGGCTCGCGCGCGGCGGGCGCGTCGGAACGGGGGGAAGACGAATCGGCAGTCATCGACGCAGCGAAGCAAGATGGGAGCCATTATAGTCACGCCTTCCTGCCGCCGATCTTCGGCGGCCGCATCCCGCGCAGCATTTGCTCGGCCGTCTCCGCCGCATAGCGCTGCGCCGCCGCGCCGTAGCCGCGCGCGAAGCCGAGCTGATACGGCGGCGCGGACAGCCGCTCGAGACAGCCCAGCGCGACAGCCGCGTCGTTCGCATCGCCGAGCGCGTTCTGCACGCGCGCGAGCAGCCGCACCGTCCCCTCGCGCGTGCGGCGCGGCGCAAGCGACGAGAAGAATTCCAATGCGTAGCGCAATCGCTTCGCATCGATCCGCACGCGGTGACGCGCGGCCGCGTCGAGCGTCGTCAGCCGTCCCGAGCCGTACAGATGGCCGAACAGCCGGCTCACGCGCTTCGCCGCGTGCCGCTTGAGCGACGGCGCCTTGCCGCGCGTCGGATCGTCGTGCGTCAGCGTGAGCAGGCTCAGCCACTCGAGCCACGCGAACACGAGCCGCGCATAGCGCGCGGTGCCGAGCGCCTGCCGCAACTCGGCGCGCGCCGCGTCGCCTTGCGCGCGTGCGGCATCGAGCGTGCCGGCCCACGCGGCCTCGTCGCCGTCCGCGGCGGCGAGATCGGGTAACGTCGACGTCACGCAGACGTCCCAGTCGCGCACCGTGCCGAGCATCCCGGCGAGCCAGCGGAGATCGCCGGAGAACGCGTCCTTCCACGCGGCGTCAGCGTAGCGCGGGAACAGCCGTGCGAGCGTGCGCAGCCGGCGCAGCGCGACGCGCATCTGATGGACGTATTCCGGATCGCCCGCGTCGCGCACGCCGGCTTCGTTGCCGAGCCAGTGCCCGGTCACGCGGCAGCCGAGCGCGAAGAAAGCCGCACGCTGCGTGCGCGTCTTCGACAGATCGACCGACTGCGCCTTCATCGGCGCGGCGAGCGTGTCCGGCGCTTCGCCCGTGCACGCGCGGTCGAGGACGCTCGTCAGCGACAGCGACGCCGGCCACGCGCCGCTCAGTTCGCGCGCCGCGCTGAAGAGCGCGCGCAACGCGGCGGCGCGCGCGTCGGGATCATCCGCGTCGGCGACGGCGAGACGCAATTCGCAGACGCGCAACGGCGCGGCTTGGGTAGCGGTGGAAGACGCGGCGGCCGCCGCCGGCGCGAACGTGATGTCGTCGAGCGTCAGTTCGACTTCGATGCCGTCGGCGTCCAGCCACCGCCCGCGACGGCGATCGGCAACGAAGCCGTGCGCCCATTGATCGGCAGATTGCGAATCGGGGGAAACCGCGCCGGAAACGGCGGCGCCGGCGATCGAGGCGGAATCGGCGGTCGAGTCTGCGGACGCGACGGGACCGGCTCCGGAAAATCGAGCCCCGCCGTCTGCGTCGGGTTCGCCCGGCGGCGGAGACGCGCTCGTCGACGCATGCTTCGACGAGCGCGCGGAAGCAGCTTTCGACGCTCGGCCCCGCGGCGGCGGCGCCGCTCGCACCGCCGCCGGCGAATCGGGCGGCGGCGTGCTTTCCTGCGTGGCCTCCATCGCTGCCGGCGATGCGGCCGCATCCCCCGACACCTGCGATGCAATACGCACATCACCGCGATAGTCGTCGAAGCGCTCGCGCATCGTGACGCCCGGCACGAACGGATGGCTACGCGCCGCAAGCACCCGCCGCGCCTGCGCGATCGTCTCGATCCAGGTCTGCCAGCGGCCGCCGTCGTCGGGCTCCGCTTCGACGAACCGGCACGGCTCGATCGTCACGCGCTCGTGCCCGCGACGCATTTTCACCGGCGGACAGATCCGCCATGCCCGCGCAAGCTCCACGCCGAAGTCGCGCGCCGCGCCGCGCGACGTACGCGCCCGCGACCCGCGTTCGGCTTGCCAGCCCTGCAGCGGAAAATTCAACACGATTTCCAGAACACGCGCCATGGAAGCTCCGGCGATGGTCGGGCCCGTCCGCTGCGCGTCCCGCGCTCGTCGACGAACTCCGGCGTTCCCCATAGTACACGGCCCTTTTTACAACTTGTGAGGCGGAACGCCGCGCGCGGACGGAGCGAATCGTCCACGCGCGGGCGCGCCGCGTTTCGGCTTTTTCATGTCGCCTTATCGGCCTTCAGCCGTCCGACCGGCTTCGCTGCGCCGAGTTTCAGCGCATGTACTGCGCGATGCCGTTGCCGAACGACCAATCCTCCTTCAGCACCTCGACGAGGCTGATGAACACGTCCTCGCGACGCACGCCCGGACGTTCGGCGAGATGGTCGGCGATCAGCCTGTACAACTCGCGCTTCTGCTCGAGCGTGCGCGTGTTGTTCGCGGTGATCTGAATCATCACCAGATCGTCGCTGCGCACGATGCCGAGATAGTCGCGGCCGTAGAAGAAATTATCGGCGCTGTGCTCGGTCACGATCATGAAAATATCGTCGGCGGGCACGTCGAACGCGCGCTGCAGCGCGCGATGAATGCCCTCCGACAACGCCCGGCGGTATTCGGCGGACTTGCCTTCGCGCAATGCAATACGGGTGAACGGCATCGTGTTTCTCCTCGTGGGTTGGGACGCGCATTCAGCTTAGGCTTCGACATCTATAATGAATAGATATCAATGAATATTTCATCCATTTTCATTTGAAATGAAACTGCTCGACCTCGACGCCGTCCGCGCATTCGTCCTCGTCGCCGACCTGGCGAGCTTCACGCGCGCCGCCGACGCGCTCGGCACCACGCAATCGGCCGTCAGCCTCAAGCTCAAGCGGCTCGAAGCGCAGCTCGGCAAGCCGCTGCTCGAACGCACGCCGCGGCGCGTGACGCTCGCAGCCGTTGGCGCCGCGTTCCTGCCCGCCGCGCGCGACCTGCTCGACGCGCACGAGCGCGCGCTCGCCGCGCTGTCGCCCGAGCAGCGCCGGCTGTCGATCGGCGTCAGCGAGCACGTCGCGGTGCCCGATCTGCCGGCCGTCCTCACCGGCCTCAACCGGCACGACCCGGGGCTCGTGCTCGAGATGCACGTCGGGATGTCCGCCGGGCTGCTCGGGCAATACGACGAACGGCGTCTCGACGCGGCGTTCGTTCGCCACGAGCCGGGCGAAGACCCACCGCGCGACGACGCGACGCTGCTTTTCTCCGAACCGCTCGCATGGCTCGCCGCGCCCGGCTGGGCGCCGCGCGCGGGCGAGCCGCTGCCGCTCGCGGTGCTGGCCGGCCCGTGCGGCGTGCGCGCGGCCGCGCTGCGCGCGCTCGACCGCGCCGGCGTGCCGTGGCGCGAACGCTTCACGGGCGGCGGCGTCGCGGCCGTCGCCGCCGCTGCCGCTGCGGGCCTTGCGGTGTGTCCGCTTGCCCGGCGCGTCGCGCCGCGCGCGCTCGTCGACGTCGGCGCACGCTTCGGGCTGCCGGCGCTGCCGGACTCGCAGGTCGCGCTGTATTCGCGGGTGCGCGACGCGCGCTCGAAGGACACGCTGCGGCGCTTCGCCGACAGCCTGGCGGGGCCGGCGCAGTCGGCCGGACGCGAGTAGACTGTCGGGTTTCGTCTGCCGATTTACCGCCTTTCGTCCGCTTGTCCGCCATCGCATGAATCACGACGCCCGCCAACACCTCCGCGCCAATCTGCTGATGCTCGCCGCCGCCGCGATCTGGGGGTCCGCGTTCGTCGCGCAGCGACTGAGCCTCGCCGTGATCGGCCCGTTCCTGTTCACCGGGCTGCGCTTCCTGCTCGGCGCGGCGGTGCTCGTGCCGCTGCTGAACCTGAACGGCGCGGCGCGCGCGCACTGCACGGCGATCGCGCGCGACCGCACGCTGCTGCTGCCGGGGCTCGTGCTGGGCGGGCTGCTCGCGGTGTCGATCTCGATGCAGCAAATCGGCCTGCAATACACGAAGATCGCGAACGCGGGCTTCATCAGTTCGCTCTATGTCGTGCTCGTACCGATCATCGGCGTGTTCTTCCGGCATCGCACCGGAACGGGCACGTGGCTCGGCGCGCTCCTCGCGGCAATCGGCCTGTATTTCCTCAGCGTCGACGAGCACTTCTCGATGCTATACGGCGACTGGTTCCAGCTTGCGGGCGCGATCGTGATCGCCGTGCACGTGATCGCGGTCGGCCATCTCGTGCGCCGGCACGATCCGCTCGTGCTGTCGTTCATGCAGTTCGTCGTCTGCGGCGTGCTGTGTCTCGCGCTCGGGCTCGCGATCGAGCCCGTTGGGGGCACGTCGATCGTGCGCGCGCTGCCGACGCTGCTGTACGGCGGGCTGCTGTCGGTCGGCGTCGGCTACACGCTGCAGGTCGTCGCGCAACGCGACGCCGCGCCCGCGCACGCGGCCGTGATCTTCAGCATGGAAGGCGTGTTCGCCGCGATCGCGGGCTGGGCCGCGCTCGGCGAGACGCTGTCGCTGCGCGCGTTGATGGGCTGCGCGCTGATGCTCGCGGGGCTGCTCGTCTGCCAGTTGCTGCCACGCCAGGCACGGCGCGCCGACGACAACGACGCGCTCCCCGCTTGACGCGCGCCGGACGCCGCGCGCGCGTCCGCTCCCTATAATGTCGATTCGCCCGTCATCACGATTTCACGCAAGGGAAACACTGTGACTCCGTCCGCCGCCGATCCGGCCGCCGCGCTGCTGCGCGAACGCGCCGCGCGCTTCGCCGCCGAGGTGGCGCTGTTCGTCCGCGACCACGCGCTGTCCGTCGCGTCGCACGACCTGCGCAGCCCGCTCAACGCGATGCACAGCTGGGCATACGTGCTCGAGCGCCGGCTCGCGCCCGGCGACGACAGCCTGCAGCGCGCGCTCGCCGGCATCCGGATCGGGATCGAGCAACAGACGAGCTTGCTGGAAACGGTCGTCGACGCGCCGCGCGCCGAGACGCGCGCGCTTCCGATCGCACGCGCCGGCGTCGCGCTCGCGCCGCTCGTCGACGAATGCGCGGCGCTCGCACGCGCCGCGCTCGGCGACGCGCGCGGCACGGCCGTGACGATCGCGCTGCTCGCGCAGCCCGGCGCTTCGCTCGATTGCGACCGCGAGCGCGTCGCGCAGGCGCTGTGGTCGATGCTGGCGTTCGCGATCGAAGCGAGCGCACCCGGCAGCGAAGTCGCGCTCCGCTGCGACGCCGCGACCGACGCGACGCGCTTCGACGTGACGCTCCGCGCGCAGCCGTCGGCGCTGACCGACGCGGCGCTGCCGCACGTATTCGAAATGTTCGCACGGCGCGACGCGCTCGCCGAGCGCCAGGGCGAACGTCCGGCGTCGGTGTTCGCACTCGCGCAGCGCGTCGCGCGCGCGCACGGCGGCAGGTTCGCGCAAGGCCCGCTCGCGGCCGGCGCGCCGGCTACGCTCACGCTGACGATTCCGGCCGCCCGCGCGTGATCGGCCGCGCGCGTCACGATCACGCCGCAATACATTACGCTTTCCTTTCTAACCTTATACTGTCGCTTCGTTCATTTCCGGAGTTCCTTCGTTGATACAGATCTTCGCGCTCGCCGGCGCGTTGTTCCTCGTGGCCCTCAACGGCTTTTTCGTCGCCGCCGAATTTGGTCTCGTCAAACTGCGTGCGACGCGCGTCAAGTCTCTCGCCCGCCAGCACGGCCTGCGCGGGCGCATCTTGCGGATCGTCCATGCGCGGCTCGACGCGTATCTGTCCGCCTGCCAGCTCGGCATCACGCTCGCCTCGCTCGGCCTCGGCTGGATCGGCGAGCCGGCGTTCGCCGCGCTGCTGTCGCCGATCCTCGCGTTCGTCGGCGTCGAGTCAGAGCGGCTCGTGCATCTGATCTCGCTCGTGTTCGCGTTCTCGGTGATCTCGTTCCTGCACATCGTCGTCGGCGAGCTCGCACCGAAATCGATGGCGATCCGCCAGGCCGAGAAGACCGGCCTATGGGTCGCGATTCCGCTCTACGCGTTCTACTGGGCGATGTATCCGGCGATCTGGGTGCTCAACTCGAGCGCGAACGCGGTGTTGCGACTCGCGGGGCTGGCCGCCGATCACGGCGGCGACGCGCACTACTCGACCGACGAGCTGAAGCTGATTCTGCGCAGCCGCCGCAACACGGCCGACGCGGCGAAGGCGTCGAAGGACACGTACAGCACTGACGAATGGAACACGCTCGCGCATTCGCTCGATTTCTCGTCGATGACCGTGTCGGACCTGATGCGGCCCGCGCACGAGATGGTCGGCCTGCGCCGCGACGTGCCGCTCGCGGACAACATGGAAGTCGTCGCACGCCACCGCTTCAGCCGCTACCCGCTCTTCGACGACAAATCGCGCGAGCGCGTGAACGGCCTTATCCACCTGAAGGATCTGCTGCTCGCGCGGCACGCGGGCGCGTCGCTCGCCGATTTGTCCGACTACATGCGCCCGGTGCAGTACGTGAAGCCCGACACGCCCGCGCTCGACCTGTTCCGCCGCTTTCGCAAGGGCGCGCCGCACTTCGCGCTCGTCGGCAAGAAAGGCGAGAAGCCGATCGGCTACCTGACGCTCGACAACCTGCTCGGCGCGCTCGTCGGCCAGATCCACGACGAGTTCCGTCAGGGCGATTCGGACTGGAGCCGCCTCGACGACGGCACGCTGATCGGCAAGGGCAGCCTGCCGGTCGTGTCGCTCGAGCAGGCGCTCGGGATCGACATCGACGAAGGCCGCGCGGAGTCGGTCGGCGGCCTCGTGATCCAGGCGCTCAACGACTTGCCGACCGAAGGCCAGCGTATGTCGTTCGATCGCTTCGACGTCGTCGTGAAGAAGATGATCGGGCCGCGGATCGTGCTCGTGCGCGTGTATCCGAAGGCGTTCAAGGAGGCGGACGAATGAGCGGGCGGGCGGCGCGCGAAAGTGCGGCTGCGGCTGCGGCTGCGGCTGCGTAGGATGGCGAAATGACCGACGTCCTCGCACTGCCGCCATACTACCTGATCACGCCGGAGCCGGCCTCCGGTTCCGACGCGGACCTCGCGGCGTTTCTCGACCGGCTGTCGGCCGCGCTCGCGACGGGGCTCACACTTGTCCAATTGCGCGTGAAGTCGCTCGATACAGCCGCTTACGCGGCGCTCGCCGCCGAGGCGATCGCACGATGCCGCGCGCAACGCGCGCGCCTGGTCGTCAACGGGCCGATCGATGCCGACACCGCGCTCGCGCTCGGCGCAAGCGGCGTGCATCTCGGCAGCGCGGCGCTGCGTGCAGCGACCGCGCGCCCGTTCACTTCGGACTACCTGCTATCGGCCGCGTGCCACTCGCTCGACGAGCTGCGGCACGCGGAGCGTATCGGCGCGGATTTTGCGACGCTGTCGCCGGTCCTGCCGACGCTCACGCATCCCGGCGCGCCGACGCTCGGCTGGCCCCGCTTCGCCGAATACGCGGCGCAAGCGCGCATGCCGATCTACGCGCTCGGCGGGATGACGCGCGAGCATCTGGCGACGGCGCGCGAGCATCGCGCGCACGGCATCGCCAGCATTCGAGGACTCTGGTAGGAAACGATCCGGCAACGGGCGCCACGCGCCTGTCGCCTCATCACGCGCATGCCGTCTTCGGCCCGCGTTCGTTCAGGCATCCTGATCGGACGAAACGGTGCAGGCGCCGCCGGCTCGGCCGGCGCGACGCCCCACCGAGCGCTTTCGCCCGATCAAGCGCCGCCCGGCGGGCGCGGCGCGACATCCGCGTAGCGACGCGCATCGTGCGTCAGCGCGTACTGATTGACGTCGCCCGTCAGCCACGCGACGAGCGCATACGCCGGCAACTCGCCGCCGTCGACGCGATCTCTCGCGCGGCCCGGTGTCTCGAACACGATCATCCCGTCCGGCGCGCCGTAGAACGGTATCGACTGCGGCGACAGGTTCAGCGCGATGCTGAGCGTCTCGCCGTCGCCGAGCCGCCATGCGGCGACTAGCGCATCGGCTTCGACGCCGTCGGCCGTGCGCAGCATGTCTGCGCTGCGCGGCTGCACGTCGAGGAGGCGCGGCGCGATCAGCTTGGCGCGCACCGCGAGCGCCGATTGCAAGAAGTGACGGCGCGACGAATCGCCGGCGGCTTCGTCGAAGATCAGCGGAATCTGCGGCGTCAACAGCGATAACGCGAGCGCGGCGAGATCCGCCTCGCGCGCATCGTGCACCACGCCGTCGGACAGCACGAGCGACGTGAGCGGTAGCCCGACATCGGCCATCCCGCCGTCGCCGATCGGCTGCGCGCGCTGGAATACCGCGCCGTCCGCGGTCAACGCGCGCGCGAGCGCGTGAATCGACTGATGCGTCGACACGCCGTCGCCGCGCGCCCGATCGCGCCGGCCCGTCAGCCGATACAGCGCACGCTCGCCGCAGCCGTTCCATTGCGCGTCGAAATGCGTATCGGCGAGATGCGACGGATGCCGTTCGCTGCCGAGCACGAGATGTACGATCCGATCGGTCGGCATCGCCGCGTGCACGCGGTCGGCGATCTCGCACAGCCACGCGCTGTCGATGCGATCCGCCTCGCGGATTCGCAGCCCATCGCATCGATACTCTTCGAGCCAGTACAGCGCGTTGTCGCAGAAGAATTCGCAGACCTGCGGATGATCGAGCGCGAGCGGCGGTGCCTGCAGCGGATCGTCGCGCGTATGGAAGAAAGGCTGTGCGTAGTGCCGCATTTCGTCGGTGCCGCAGCCGAAGCGCGCGTAGTCGAGATCGAGCAGCACCGCGAGGCCGAAGCCGTGTGCGTCGTCGATCAGTTGCTTCAGCGCCTCGGGGCCGCCGTATGCGGCGATCGGCGCGAACGGCAGGCTGTCGTCACGCGCTTGCGGCGCCGCGAGCAGTTCCAGCGCCGTCACGCCGAGCCGCGCGAGTTGCGGCAGACGGCGGCGCACGCCGTCGTAGCCGCCCGCCGCACCGGGCTGGACCGCGTAGAGCGCGATCTCCTCCCACGGCCTGCCGCGCCAGAACGTATGGCGCCACGTGAACGCGCGCGGATCGATCACTTCGCTCGGCCCGTCGATGCCTTCCGGCTGCGAGCGCGAGGCAGGATCGGGAATCGTCAGAGAATCGTCGAGCCGGTACCGGTAGCGCGTATGGGCGCCGCAATCGGCAAACGTCTCGAACCAGCCGTCGCCAGCGGGCGCCATCGGCAGTTCATGCGGACCGCTCGCGGTTTCGATCGCGAGCGTGGCGGTCGCATGCGCGGGCGCCCAAACGCGGAAATGCGTGCGTGTCGTCGCGCCAGCCGCGCCGCACGGTTGTGCGCCGAAAGGTAGGCAATGCGAATGATGCCGCGCATACGGATCGTGAGGACATTCGGACATGATGCGCTCCTCCTGCGTTCAGAGGCATGACGATGCGCCGTGTACGGCGCACATGCATGACACGCGTGGCCCGACGAAAAAGGGGCACTCAGTATGCGCCGATTCGGGCCGCGAGGCGAGCGCCGCAGCGGGCTTTAAACGTGGAGCGACCCCGAAAAAGAACGGTAGTCGCGATACCATGATCGTCGCTTGACTTGTTGCGGTTCGCGCCGCCGTCTACGCTCCTGCTTCGTTTCGCACGCCACCCCGGCCACGTATTTGATCAGGAGTCCGACTGCCATGTCCACGCCATCCGGCGCCGCAAAATTCGACCCATCGCGCGCCGCGGAATACGCGGCGCAAAGCCGAATCGCGCTCGCGGGCTACGACGCGTGCCACGATCTCGCCGCGTGCATGCTCGCGTCGTCCGCCGCTGCGGAAGAAGGCGCCGCGCATATCCTCGTCGCGGGCGCGGGCGGCACCGCGCGCGAGGTCGTCGCGCTTGCGGGCCTCGAGCCCGGCTGGCGCTTCACCGCCGTCGATCCTTCGCAGCCGATGCTCGACCTCGCACGCGCGAACGTCGTGGCGGCCGGCCTCGACGCGCGCATGCGGATGCATCATGGCTACGTCGACGATCTGCCGCCCGACGCGCGCTTCGACGGCGCGACGTTGATCGGCGTGCTGCATCACGTGCCCGGCGACGACGCGAAGGCCGCGCTGCTCGGCTCGATCGCGCGGCGCTTGAAGCCGGGCGCGCCGCTCGTCGTCGCGGGCAACTCCCGCCGCTACACCGAGCATCCGCGGCTGCTGAGCGCATGGGCGCAGCGCTGGCGAATGCACGGGGCATCGCCTGACGAAGTCGCGCAGAAGCTCGCGACGATCCTGCGCGGCGCCGATCCGCCCGCGTCCGAGGATGCCGTGCATGCGCTGCTCGACGCCGCCGGGTTTCGCGAGCCGGTGCGGTTTTTCGCGAGCCTGTTCTGGGGTGCGTGGATCGCGACGCGCGGTGCGTGAGCGAGCTTGTCAGTCGCCCGGTTCGCAGCGTCAGCGGCATTTTCGCGCACCGTGCGACACATAAATGCAGAGATCAGCGCGACGCGATCTGCGCCGCTTGCGCCACCCACGCAAAGCCTCTGCCGGCGCCCATTTCAATCCGCTGCGACTCTCTCTGCACAATCGTTCAATACGGCCGGCGCCGCGTACGATAACTTGTCCGTTTCGAGGGTCCACCAACGATGCGAGAGCAAAGGTTGCCGAGCCAGCCTTTGCTCTCGCCGATAATACGAAGGCAGGCAAGCCGGCCGCACGGAGGGCCATAAACGTGAGTGTTGAATCGGTTCGCCAGTTTCTGGCAGAAAAGGCGCCGGACATCGACGTCATTCCCTTGAGCGAAAGCAGTTCCACGATAACGTTGTCGGCGGCCTGGGACATCAAGCCGGCGCAGATCGCCAAGACGCTCGCGATGAAGGTCGGCGATACCCATTTGCTGCTCGTATCCTGCGGCGATTCCCGTCTCGACAACCAGAAAATCAAAGCCGTGCTGGGCGGCAAAGCGAAAATGCTCTCCGCGGAAGAAACGGTCGCCGTCACAGGCCATCCGGTGGGCGGCGTATGTCCGTTCGGTCTCTCGACCCCGTTACCCGTTTATTGCGACGTGATGTTGAAATCGTACGACTTCGTCGTGCCGGCCGCCGGCTCGACGCATGCCGCGCTACGCATCGATCCGATCCGGCTCGCCGACCTGGCCGAAGCAGAGTGGGTCGACGTTTGTAAATAGCCCGCACGCCGCACGCCGTCCGTTACCGGTTGCGGCGCGCGTCAATGGTCATCGGCACATCACAGCACGCTCTCCATCGGCTCGCGCGACGTTCCATCCGGCTTCGCAGCAACCGTCACCGCATGATGGACCGCTCCCGCCATCCGCAACGCAGACTTGCCCGCCGCCCTAAGCTCGGCAATCGACTCAAAGCCCATCATGTTGAGCGCCGGCAGCATCTCGCTCTTCAACAGTTCAAGACACCGCTCGACGCCCTTCTCGCCCGCCGCGCCTAGGCCGTAGATATATGGTCGTCCGATCGAGACCGCGCTCGCCCCAAGCGCAAGCGCTTTGATCACGTCCGCACCGCGCCGCACACCGCCGTCCATCAGAATCTCGGTCCGCTCACCGACTGCGTCGGCGATCTCAGGCAACACGTCCATCGCGGACGGCGCCGGGTCAAGTTGCCGTCCGCCGTGATTAGAAATCAGGATGCCGTCAACGCCTTCGTCAACCGCGCGCCGCGCATCGTCGGGATCGAGGATGCCCTTGATGACAATCTTGCCGGGCCAGCGCGCGCGTAACCACTTGACCTCGGCCCAGGACAACGCGAGTCGATCATCCGGCCAACCGCGGCCGACTGCTCGAGCAACGATGCGCCGAGATCCGGATAGCGCAAGACGTTGCCGATCTTCGGCATCCCGTTGGACAGCGCGCCGACGCACCAGCCCGGGTGCTTGAGCATCGACCACACTCCTCGTGCCGACAAGCGCGTATCGGCGCGAAAACCGTTGCGTGCATCGCGCTCGCGAATCGGGATATAGCACGTGTCGACCGTCAGGAAAACGACGTCCACGTTCGCCTGTCGACAGCGCGCGAGAATGTCTTCGGTCAGATCGCGATTGCGGAACATGTAGAGCTGGAAATACAGCGGGCCAAAACGCGCCGCGGCGACATCTTCGAGCGAACAGATCGAGAACGTCGACAGGCATTGACCAATGCCCGCCACGTCGGCCGCACGCCCCGCCGCGATCTCCCCGTGTGGCCAATACATGCCGGCGAATCCCACCGGCCCGAGCAGGATCGGAAGCCGATGTTCTGCGCCGAGGTACGTCGCGTTCAAGCCCGCCGCACTGCTCTCCGCCCCGGTCAGCACTTTCTGGCGTAGCCGCCAGCGCGCGAAATCGCTTTCATTCGCGCGCATCGTGGTTTCACTGTTCGCCCCGCCATCCAGATAATCAAAGAAATACTTGGGCACGCGCTTTTGTGCCATTTTTCGCAGATCGTCAATGTTCCATGCCTTTCCGACGTCAGTCATCTTTGATCTTCTCCATTCGCCGCTAGTACAAGGCGGACGCTCGTCTTTTCCGTGCTCGAACGCCGTGTGCGGGAACGCATCGCGCTTGTGCCAACGCACTACGATCATGTTTTCACGGCAACGACTCTGATTCGACCTGATTTCCGCACTAACTTTCTCGTCGACATTCTAATGTGATTTTCATCGACATTTCATTGACTTTTTAAATTATTTAGCATTCCATTGCATCATTGAAATTGTCAACCGATAAAATGCATACGGACACGAAGCATGATGATGAATCGCCGAGCGCCGAACGGCGTGTGGAGGGCCTCCGTACTCGAGATGGGCATGTCGCAAGCCGACGTTGCGCGAACGCTGGTCATGTCGCGGCAATCGGTATGCAGATGGGCGAACGGCATGCAGAACGCGACATGCAAGTTGCGAAGCCGATGCGGCGGCCGCGGCGATTGAATTCCGCACAATGCGCAGCGCTTTGCACGATGCTCGACAACCGTGCGCTCGCGGCGATCTTCACGAGCCCGCAATGGACGCTCACCCGAGTGCGCATGTTGATCGAGCGCGAATTCGGCATCGCATACAGCAAAACCGGCGGATGGGAATTGCTGCGCACGCTCGACGTCTCGTTGAAACGAACGGAAAAGCACCCGAGCGTCGCTCGCTGAAGCATACTCGACGAAACCTTCTGCCCACCCCGAGCCAACGAGCGCCGGAATCGCGCCAAGGCAGCATGCTCGCATCGGCACTTACGATCGGGTCGCCCGCGCCGCCGATGGCGAGCGGCCGATCGGCTCCGACGCCGAATCTGCCGTCCCAACTGCGCCCCTTCAAAAACAACGAACTGCAATCGATAACGTCTTCGCGACAATTATTTCATTCAAATAGCGCAATCATCGAAACAATCGCCAATATTGCCGCCAAGGAAACATTGATGATGCGGGACGCAACCGGATCGTGCAGGAACCGGGACAACGACACCCCCGCCAGCAGCCAGCCGAGATGGATGATGATGATCATCACGCTCAGCAGGACGATCTTGGCGGCGGCATCCAGGCTATAGTTGCTGGCAACGAGCGTCGTCCCTGCAAACACGGCGCCAATCGCGATATACGCCTTCGGATTGGCGACGGCCAACAGGAAGCCGCCTTTGAACGCGGGAGACGAAACGCTTCCTGCGCGCGCGTCAAGCGGCGGCGCTGTTGCAATCTTGTATGCGAGATAGAGAATGTAGATGGCGGAAATGACGTTGAGCACCCTCGTGCCGTTCGGCATCGACATCACAAATGCCGTCACTCCCGTCGACACGAGAAGCAATACGGCGACCGTGCCAGCAATGAGGCCCCAAGCATATCGGAGCGATCGTCGCACCCCATAGGACGCGCCCATCGCCGTCGCACTGACCGTGGAGGGCCCGGGGCTCCCCATCACGACGACCGCTGCAAGGAGCAGGGTCAAAAGAG
Source organism: Burkholderia sp. ABCPW 14 (assembly GCF_001523835.1). Taxonomy (NCBI): domain Bacteria; kingdom Pseudomonadati; phylum Pseudomonadota; class Betaproteobacteria; order Burkholderiales; family Burkholderiaceae; genus Burkholderia; species Burkholderia sp. ABCPW 14. Next base: position 17,427 of record NZ_LOVS01000006.1, read on the forward strand.
AGCGCAACATATCCGAAACAAGGTCGACTTGGTTTACCATCGATGCTCCATTGCACCATTTTTTGAATAGATAGCTTATGGAAGCGCCACGGAGGCTGTCTTGAACGATTGTGCACGCGACACTGCGCCCGACAGGAATCACATCCGGATAGGATCCGGCGCCACGGGCATCGAGCGCGCGGAAGCGCACTTCCTCGATCACGCGTTCACGCCTCATCGTCACGACACGTACGCGATCGGAATCACGCTCTCGGGCGTGCAGACATTCCGCTATCTCGGCGAAACCCACCACTGCCTGCCGGGGCAGTGCCATATCCTGCATCCGGACGAACTGCACGACGGCCGCGCGGGAACCGACGAAGGCTTCGGCTACCGGATCGTCTACGTGGATCCCGCGCTCGTCCAGGAAGCTCTCGGCGGCCGCATGCTTCCCTTCGTCCGCTCGCCAATCGTCCAAGCGCCCGCTATCGCCGAAGGGCTCGTTGCCGGCATCTGGAATCTGGATGAAGAAATCGACAACCTATCCCGCATCGACATCGCGGTCGCCGTCGCGAACCTGCTGACGGCCGCCGCCGCGAAGAGCCACGCGCCCAAGGCCGGCACGCTCGCCGTGACCGAATTGACGCGCATACGCGATATCATCGCGTCGCGCCCGCACATGCCGATCTCGATGGACACGCTCGAACACGTCTCGGGAATCGACCGCTGGACCATCGCCCGCCAGTTCCGCACGCTGTTCGGCACGAGCCCGAGCCGCTTTCGCACGCAACGGCAGCTCAGTCTCGTGCGCCGGCTGTTGATGGAAGGCGAATCGCTGTCGACCGCGTCCACCGACGCGGGCTTCTCCGATCAGAGTCACATGTCGCGGCACTTCAAGAGCACTTATGGCATCACACCGGGTTCGTGGATTTCCGCGGTGCGCACCCGGCGCTCGCAGCACCAGACAGACCACTAGAAGCATCCAGCCACCAGACGGCGGCCGAACACCCTCTTCGACCCGCCTCTTTCGACCGCGGCATCCGTCCAACAGGCAGATGCGGCGTGCTCGTCCGAGCGCTTCGCGCATGCGCGGCCTATCCGGCTGCGCCCGGCATTCTGCAGACCACCGCCTGCATATCCGCCTGGCCTTTAATGAACTAGCTAGGGAGGTAAACGTTGCGAATTGCCCGTCACTCGACGCCCTTTGTCCCGACGCCTGTCGCATGCACGCTGCATCGCGATGGTGACGGCCCACGCCATCCGAGCCCGTGCTACCGGATGGCATGACCGGGTCCTCTTATACGGCGACCGAATCGCTCAGAAGGCGGCAGAGGTTCTGCCCGCCGATGATTACATGTCCAATGTTCTGGTCGCATCGAGACAGAAATCGCTCGCATTATCGATAGAGTCGCCGAATCGAATCACGATATGCATCTCTGGATCGAATGTCCATCTAGGAATCTTCCGATTCAATTCCCACCTAAATTTATTGGCCACCAAAAAAATTCCGGACAAGGAAATAATTACCAAAGACAATACAATTTATTAAACATTTGTATTGCTAACCAATATGTAGACGCAGTAAGTTAAAGAACGCAATTCAACGCATGCCTCCGACCCCACACACCGCGAGCGATTTCTCGCTGCGCTATTCGCCGCCAGCTCGGCGCTCCGGTTGGTCGCGGCGAATCGTCATGAAGTTCGGAATCCTCGAAGCATGGCCTGGCGCGTATGGCTCGAAATCGCACAGTATTTCCTATCGAACGCGCGCATGTGAACGTTGCCCTGGAACGCAACGGCGTCATCGGCGACAAACAGATATCGCTCAGGATATGTGGTGAAGTAGCACAAGGATACTTGCTCGAGCGTCATCATGCCGCGCCGCGTCAGCCGGCGTTCGTGCAACGCGTGGATCTGTTCGATGGCGCGACCGTTGCGTCATTCATCGAACACGATCCTTATTCAGCGGAGCTGGAAATTTTATATCGATCAGTAGTTGACTTTCCAGAAAAATCCATGAATTCGTTCGCAAACAAAGCAGCTCAACCCGAATTCGCATCGGAATGCATCAGCGAAAGTGGTTTATTGACCGTGATGCGCAACACGATCACTGAATGCGGCGCAACAAACTGTTTTTACCATTACTTAAGGATCGATGAGAAAACCGGAAACCTGACGAGCCACGAATTATTGATCGGCGGAACGCCCGTTTGGGCACACCGTTATGTACATCGTCATTGGTATCTGAACGATCCCGCCATCGCGCATGCGCGCAACGACACGCGCCCGTTGCGTGTGTCAACGCTCGCGACGCTGCCGGCCGATCATTGGCTGAATCAGCAAACGCAATTTCTCGGCCTGACCAGCAACGTGTTTTTTCCTGCGCACCGTCGCGACGACGACACGATCGGTTTGTTGCACGTCAGTTCGTCGCTTCCGCCTGCGCTAGGCGAAGAGATCATCTGGCGCAATCGGCGAACGCTGCGCGGACTCGCGACAGAGATGCTCGAATGGAAAGTCACCTCACAGCGTCAGATGCTCGCCAGGGAAATGTCGCTCAGCCATCGCGAACTCGTCGCGTTGCGGCTCGTCGACAGGGGCGGCAACGCACGCCACGTCGCCGAAGAGCTGAAGCTCGAGGAGCATGCGGTTTATCAGTTGTTCACGTCGATCAACAAGAAAATGAATAGCGGCCACATCAAGACAAGCGCGAACAAGGCGAAGCAGTTCGGCTTTCTGGCGGAAGGCTACATCTCCGAATGAATGTGGCGCCGCGTGCCGCGCTCGCCCATTCTTCCTGTTGCCGACGTTCGCTCGCAGGCCTCACGCCCGCGAGCGAGTTCAGTGCCCCAACACCGAATACGCGAGCGAGCCCGAAAACATCGCGAGCACGAGCGACGCGCCGCGCATGAACGTCGACGTATGCGCGGCCCACGAACGCTGCGACGTCAGCAGGCCGCCGAGGCTCGACCAGCCAACGCCGATCGGCGCCAGCACGATCAGGAACACGACGACCGCCCATCCGAAGTAGCTGAGCGACCTGAACGCTTCGAGCGGGAACATCGTGCTCGCGAACAGCAGCGCCTTCGGATTCATCAGTGTCGCGACGAACAGATCTCCGAAGCCGATCGGGCCGGCGGACAGGTCGTGCAGCGCGCGGCTCTTCGTCCACATCTTGACTGCGAGCCACAGGATGTACGCGGCGCTCAACAGCTTGATCGTGCCGAAGAGCCACGGCCGGCTGGCCGCCACCGACAGCAGGAAGAATCCCCATAGCGAGATCGCGACGACATAGCCCAGCGCCTCCGCGATCACGAGGTGCCAGGTGCCGCGCAGGCCGACCTTCAGGCCCGACGACAGCAGCAGCGTGTTCGTCGGCCCCGGCACGATCAGCACGAGCGACACGTAGAACGACATCTTGAGCAATGCATCCTGAATGAGCACGGCGCCTCCTCGGTTCGTCGGCTTTAATGGTGGTCGTCATCGTCCGGCCGCCGACGCGGACGAAGCCGCGGCCGACGCGCCGGCGAAATAGCGATTGCCGTCCGGCGCGAGCCAGTCGGCCCGCAGCGGCGTGAACACGTCGAGATCGACTGCATCTTCGAGACACAGCGCGTTGTGCGGCACGTTCGCGGGAATGTGCAGGATCTCGCCCGGCCCAACCTCGACCTCGTGCTCGAGTTGCGCGCCGTAGCGGAACAGCAGGCGCCCTTCCAGGATGCAAGTGAATTGCTCGTTCGGATGCGAGTGCGTCCCGACGAACGCGCCTTTCTTCAGGAACAGCTTCGCCATCGTCAGCGCGTCACCCGAGACGACCTGCCGCTCGATCTGATCGGTCAGTACTTCGCGCTCGACCCTATCCCATGCGCCGAAACCTCGTTCATTCAAACCGGCCACGATTGCCTCCTCGTTCGATCGTTCGATCATGTGAAGCAGCGTCCGCGTGCTTACGCGGACAGCTCGCGAATCCGCTCGCCGTCGGTCGCGCGCTGCGCGTCCCGCTCGCGCGCGAGCCGGCTCGCCTCTTCGATGATGATGTCTTCCTGTCCGGCGACGAGCTTGCGCTCCGCGAGCCGCTTGTACAGCTCGAACTCGTTGACGCCGAACTCCTGCGCCGCCTTCTGGATGTGCGGCACGTAGCCGGAGAAGAGCCCGTACAGCCCGCTCGCGATGTTCGCCGGCTGGATGTGCGGCGTCTTGGGATTCAGGAACGCCTCAGTGCTGCGCGCGAGCGTCAGCACACGTTCGAACGTCGTGCGCGTGTCGTGCCCTTCCCGCTCCATCGCGGCGACGAGCGTCTCAAGTTGCGTATTGCCCGCGCCCGCGCCGAAGCCCTTCACGCACGCATCGACGATGCGCGCGCCCGCTTCGAGCGCGACGAGACTGTTCGCGACCGCGAGCCCGAGGTTGTTGTGCGCGTGAAAGCCGACGTCGATGTCGAGACCGTCGACGAGACGTTCGACCTTCGCGCGCACGAGCGACGGCGTCGAATAGCCGGCACTGTCCATCAGCACCACCGCCTGCGCACCGTAGCGCTCCATCAGCCGGGCCTGCGCGAGCAGCACGTCGGGCGGCGCCATGTGCGACATCATCAGCACACCGAACGCCGTCCGGCCGGCGAGCCTTGTCTGCTCGATGAAGCGAGCAGACACGTTCGCCTCGGTGCAGTGCGTCGCGACGCGCACGACGTCGACGCCGATCTCGAGCGCGAGCGCGATGTCCGCCGCCTTGCCGAGCCCAGGAATAAAATGCACGCCGAGCCGGCTCGTGCGCAGCGCGGCGCGCGCGGTCTCGAGCATCAGGCGATCGCCGATAGGCGTCTGCCCGAGCAGGCACGACGAGCCGCCGAGGCCGTTGCCGTGCCCGACTTCGACGACGTCGATGCCGGCGTCGTCGGCCGCGCGCGCATACGCATGAATCTGCGCGGCGCTCAGTTGGTGACGAATCGCGTGATTGCCGTCGCGCAAGGTCGCATCGCTGATCAGTATCATTGTGTGGCTCCTTGTCTGGCGGTTGCATGCCGATGCGAGGCGACCGCGAGCGCCGCGCAATTGATGATGTCCAGATTGCCCGCGTACTCGGGCAAATAGTCGCCGCGCCCGCGCACCGTCAGGCCGATCGTGATCCTGCCCTGGCTTTCGAGCGGCTCGACGACGAGCCGATAGCCGGGTACGTATTCGCGAACCTTCTCGACCATGTCGGCGACACGCGCGCGCACCCGCTCGAAATCTCGATAGCGCGCATACGCATAGAGCGTCGTCTGCATTCGCACGCCGGGCTCGGCGGGATTGATGTTGAGGATCGCCTTCGTCTTCTTCGCACCGCTGAACTTCGCGAGCGCGTACTCGGTCGTCGTCATGTACTCGTCGATGTTCTCGCGCGTCGCGATGCCGGCGCTGCGCGACGCGATCGCCGACACCACCTCCAGGTACTCGATCTCGTCGACCGCCTGCTTCAGCGCGTACGCGAGCGGCAGGCTCGCCTGCCCGCCGCAGGTGATCAGGTTCACGTTCTGCTCGGCGCCCATGTCATCCAGATTGATGCATGGGACGCACAGGCGTCCGAGCTTCGCGGGCGTCAGGTCGATCACGAACTTGTCCGCATCCGAGAAGAAGCGATTATTGAATTTGTGCGCGGCGGCCGACGTCGCGTCGAACACGAGGTCGTACGCGTCCTCGTGCTCCTTCAGGAAGTCGAGCCCGTCGCTCGACGTCTCGACGTTGCAGCTTCGCGCAAGCTTGAGACCTTCGCTCTGCGCATTGCGTCCGACGACGAACTTCAGATCGAATTGTTCGGATGCCTTGACTTTGAACATCAGATCGAGGCCGATGCTGCCCGATCCGAGGATCGCCACGCGCGTTCGCGATGACTTGTTCTTCATGTTTCGCTCTCCTCCGTCAAATGACGCACGCGCGCCGCCGAATCGCCCATGCCGCTCGGCGCGCCCGCCGCGTCGTGCGCGAGCAGATGCTCAAGTTCGCGACCGAGTTCGGCAAGCACGCCTTCTTCTTCGCTGTGCATAAAGAAATGGCCGCCGGAAAACCCGACGTAGCGCACGAGCCCGCTCGTCTCCGCGAGCCAGCCTTCGAGCCCGGCATCGCTGACGAGGCCGTCGTTCGCGCCGTGCAACACCAGCATCGGACAATCGAGCGGCGGCGCTTCGACGTAGCGGTACGTCGCCGAGATCGTCAGATCAGCGCGCAGCCGCGGCAGCCACAGGTCGCGCAACGCCGGATCGGCGATCAGCGCATCGGGTGTGCCGTTGTAATCGCGCACTGCGGCGATGAACGCGTCGTCGGGCAGCGCCTGGATGCCTGCGTCCCGCCATTTGAAGCGCGGCGCGCTGCGGCCCGACGCGACGAACAGCGACGGTGTCGCGAAACCGCGCGCGCGCAGCAAGCGTGCGAGATCGAACCCGATCAGCGCGCCCATGCTGTGGCCGAAGAACGCGTAGGGAAGATCGAGCAGCGGCGGCACGGTTTCCGCGAGCGCCGCGACGATCGGCTCCGCCTGCTCGATCAACGGCTCGCCGAGCCGATACTCGCGGCCGGGCAACTGCACCGCGACGACCTCGACCCAGTCCGGCAAGCCACCGGGCCACGTCCGGAAAATCGACGCGGTCGCGCCCGCGTAGTGGAAGCAGAAGAGACGCACGCGCGCTTCGCACGCCGCATGGACGATCAGCCACGGCGAATCGGCCGCCGATTCACGTGCGTTCATGACCGTGCTCCGTCGCGTGCCTGCACCGGCACGGGCGTGAGCCAGTTCCACTTGTCCGCATGCGTGCCGCGCACGATGCCGAAGTACTGATCCTGGATCGCCTTCGTCACCGGGCCGCGCTTGCCGCTACCGACAGGCATCCGGTCGACCGAGCGCACCGGACAGATCTCGACCGCCGTGCCGGTAAAGAAGATCTCGTCGGCGAGATACAGCATTTCGCGCGGCATGCTCGTTTCGGTCACGGTGTAGCCGAGGTCGCGCGCGATCCGGATCACGCAATTGCGCGTGATGCCGCTCAGGATGCTGCTGCCGATCGAAGGCGTGAAGATCTCGTTCTTGTAGACGAGGAACACGTTCTCGCCGCTGCCTTCGCTGACGAAGCCGTTCGCGTCGAGTGCGATGCCCTCGCTCATCCCGTTCTCGTGCGCCTCCATCACGATCGCCTGGCCGTTGACGTACTGGCCGCCGATCTTCGCGAGCGTGCTCGCCGCGCCCGAGCCATTGCGCCGCCAGCTGCTGACCTGCACGTCGACGCCCTGCTGCAGTGCCTCGTCGCCGAGATACGCGCCCCACGGCATGGTAACGAGCAGCGCTTCGGCCGGGCACTGCCGCGCGTCGAGCCCGAGCGATTCGCCCGCGCCGCGATAGACGAGCGGCCGGATGTATGCGCTGCGCTGACCGTTCGCGCGCAGCGTCTCGACGGTCGCTTCCATCCACTGTCCGACACTCATCGGCGACGGAATCCGCGCAACCTTGCAGCTGAACAGCAGACGCTCGAAATGTTCGCGGCCGCAGAGAATCGCCGCTTTGTCGCCGATCTCGTAGGCGCGCACGCCCTCGAACACGCTGGTCCCGTAATGCAGCGCATGGCTCATCACATGTACCTGCGCGCGCTCCCACGGCACCAGTTCGCCGTTCTTCCACACATAACTCGCTTTCATCGCTGTTGCGCTCCTCACATGACGTTGTATTGATTGAATGCGTCGACGACGCTGCGGCCTTCTGCGATCGCGTCCCGAACCTTGCGCTCGAGCCGGTTCTTCGCGATCGCGCGCGTGATGACCTCCTGCTCGGCTTCGCGCGGAATCACGCAGACACCGTCGCCGTCGCCGAAGATCAGATCGCCGGGCCGCACCCGAACGTGGCCGATAGTGATCGAGCAGCGATAGTCGACGACGTTGTGGCGGCCTTGCAGTCCGTACGCGTACGAGCCGTGCGCGAACGCCGGCAGCTTCAGATCGAGCATCGCGCTCGCGTCGCGCACGTGCGCGTTGAGCACGACGCCCGCCGCACCCAGCTTGCGTGCGCGCGAGACCAGCAGGTCGCCGAGCCGCGCGACTGCGGTCGGGCCGCCGCTCGCGATGTAGACCTCGCCGGGGCGCAGCGCCTCGACCGATTCGAACAGCAGTCCGAACGGCTTCGCGTCGTAACGCTTGAGGCCGCCGTGCGGCACGGGCGGCTCGTCCTGCACCGGCATCGCACGGCCGATCATCACCATGTCGCGACGCAGCGGGCGAATCTCCGGCGGCAGCATCGGGTCAGCGAACCCGAGCTGCTCCATCACGTCGCTGACGGGACAGGTCGAGAGCTCGGCGCGCAGCAGCGCGAACAGCTCGTCATCTGAATTCCACTGCGCCATTTGTCTGTCATCCGATTAGAGTGGAGCTCGCGTCGCTCAAGAGCGGCTCGAGCTCGCGGTTGATGTGGTCGAGCACCGACGCCTCTTCGTCGTGAATGAAGAAGTGGTCGCCGGGAAACCGGTAGCGCGCGAAGCTCTGTCGCGTCTCGCGCGCCCAGCCGGCGAGCCCGTCGTCGTGCACGAGGCTGTCGTCGACGCCATGGAAGACGACGATCCGGCAATCGAGCGGCGCCTGCCGCTCGTATCGATACGTCTCGAACACCGCGCCGTCCGCGCGAATCCGCGGCAGCAGCAGCTCGAGCAGCGCCGGATCCTCCAGAATCGCGTCGGGCGTGCCGTTGCAGCCGCGCAGCACGTCGACGAACTCGGCGTCCGACAGCCGATGCCGAATCACCTCCGGCTTCACGTCGGGCGCGTTCTGCGCGGACGCGATCAGCAGCCGCGGCTGCGGGTGCGCACGGGCGCGCAGCACCCGTGCGACCTCGAAGCCGATCAGCGCGCCCGTGCTGTGCCCGAAGAACGCGAACGGCCGATCGAGCAGCGGTGCGAGCGCGTCGACGAACGGCGCTGCGACTTCGTCCATCGAGTACAGGAGCGGTTCGTTCAGACGATTCTCGCGGCCGGGCATCTGCACGGCGACGAGCTCGACCTCGTCCGGCAGCGATGCGGCCCAGTGCCGGAAGATCGAACCACCGCTGCCCGCGTAGTGAAAGCAGAACAGCCGGATTCGCGCGTCGGGCTTCCGTTCGTCGGCGCCGAACAGGAACCAGCGGGCCTCGCATGCATTCATGTCGGCGCCGTCCATCGCTTACGCGAGCGCTGCCACGGCGGCGAGCGGCTTCGTCACGCGGTTATGGCCATAGCGGTCTTCGCCCGCCACCAGTACCGTCGCGTAGCGCTCGAGCGGCAGCACTTCACCGAAATGGTGAAACGAGTCCTGGCCCGAGTAGACCTTCACGTGGGTCGGCACGAAGCGCGTCGCCCAGCCGAAGCGCACCGAATCCTTGCTCGTGTTCGCATTCGAGCCGTGCATGCAGCGCGACGTGAAGATGAAGAACTGCCCCGGCTTCACTTCCATGTGCACCGCACGCGCCTCATCCGGCTTCCAGTCGGGATCGAGCTTCAGCTTCTCGTAGTCGTAGCCGTAGAAGCCCGACTTCTGGCCGTCGTCGAGCACGCGCTTGTTGAAGTTCTCCGGCTCGAACGGGATGTTGCGCTTCTCGTCGAAGTACCAGGTGCGGTGGCTGCCCGGCATCAGCTTCAGGCAGCCGTTCTCCTTCGTCGCCTCGCTCATCGCCACCCACGCGGTCAGCTCCCATGGGTGCCCTTCTTCGGCCGCCGTCGGCTCGAGCTTCTCGGTGCCCTCGAACTCGACGAAGCTCTCGGCCTGGTGCCAGTCGGTGCCTTCGTCGCCCGGATATTTCGGGAACCATTCGGTGCGCCAGCTCAGCACGTCCGGGCCGAGGATGCTCGAGATCCGGTCGACGATCTTCGGATGACTGATGATCTGGTTCAGCGCGGGCATGTCGAGATGGCGGTCGTAGTTGAGCTTGCTGTTCGGGAACGCCGCCCTCGTCACGTCGAGCAGATCCATCCGCACGTCTTCCCAGACACGGGTCATTTCTTCCGGCTCGTACAGCGTGAACGGACCGGCATAGCCGTTCTCGTAAAAGAACTTCTGCTCGGCTTCCGACAGGTGAAAACGCTTTTGCATCTCAGTTCTCCTAAATGTGGCGCAAGGCGCCATGTCCTGAAAAATCTGCTTGTCGCGGCCGCCGCTCGCGCGGCTCGTGAAACGCCCCCGGATCAGCCCGCGACCGGGGCCGCGGCGTTGCTGAGTTCGCGCAATGCGTCGATTTCGGCGCTCAACGCCGTCACCGTCGAGCGCGTCTTGTCGAAGAACAGCCTCGGAGACGGCGCGACGCCCGTTTTCGCCTTGATCTGCTTCAGCACTTCGACGAGATTGAGCGAATTGCCGCCGATGTCCAGAAAACGGGTATCGCCCGTCACTTTCTTGACGCCGATCACGCTCTCCAGAATCTGAATCAACATCGTTTCGGTTTTCATGAATTCACTTCCTCCTGGTTACTTTCGTTGATGCGGTGTTGCAATATCGACAGAAGCGCTTTGCGATCCGTCTTTCCCGATGACAACTGCGGAAACTGCTCGAGAACCGTGACGTGGCGAGGCACCATGTAGGCGGGCAGTTCCGCCGCGAGGCGTTGCTTGATCTCGTCGACCTGCAGGTCGGCATCGAGCGACGCGTCCCGCTCGAACAGCACGCCGGCGGCGAGCAACGTCTCGCCGTAGCGCGATTCGAGCAGCACGACCTCCGATCCGTACACGTGCGGCACGCTGTTGATGACTCGCTGGATTTCGCTCAAATGGATCCGATAACCGCCGATCTTCACTTCGTTATCCTTGCGGCCCATGTAATACAGGCTGCCGTCGGCGAGATACGTGCAGACGTCGCCCGTCCGATAGAACGGCACGCCGTCCAGACGAACGAGCCGCGCCGCCGTCTCCTCCGGCAAGTTCCAGTAGCCCTGCATCACCTGCGTGCCGCCGATCATCAGTTCGCCCGGCACGCCGGGCGCCGTGATCCGCTCGCCGCGCTCGTCGACGAGCAGCGTCCGCACGTGCTCGAGCGGCTTGCCGATCGGATAGAGCGCGCGCCGCTCGGGCTCGATCTCGCGAATCACGTGCGCGGTCGACGCGCAGGTCGCCTCGGTCGGACCATATGCATTGATCACCTGCACGCCCGTGTTCTTCCTGAGCCAGCGCTGGATCGTCTTCACGTCCGGCACGTCGGTGCCGGTGAGGATCGTCTTCAGGTGCGGCAGCGGCGCGGTCTCGAATTCGCCCGCCTGCGCGATCAGGCCGAGCATCATGCCCCACGCGGAGAAATGCGTGACGTCGTGCGTGCGAATCGCGTCGAACAGCAAGTCGGGCGCGTTCACGTCGTCGTGCACGTACAAAGACGCGCCCTGCGCGAGCGGGAACAGCATGTCCATCAGATACACGTCGAAATGCAGCGGCGAGAAGCTCGCGCATCGGGATTGCGACGTGACGTCGTAGACGACGCGCGTGCCTTTGAAGAAGTCGGCGATGCTGCGATGATTGATCAGCACGCCTTTCGGGCGGCCGGTCGAGCCGGATGTGTAGATGCAGTACGCGATCGCGGTTTCGTCGAGCGGCGGCAGCGGCAGCGGCTGCACGAGCGCATCGAACCGCGCCGAATCGTCGTCGGCGAGGAAACGCTCGAGCTCGCTTACCGGCATGATCGGCGCGGCGGACGGCAGCGCGTGTTCAAGCGCGTCGGTCGAGTCCTCGTCGGCGATCACGAGCGTCGGCGCGACGTCGTGCAGAATGTAGCGCAGGCGGTCGGCCGGCATGCGCGGATCGAGCGGCACGTGTACGCAGCCCGCCCTGAACACGCCGATGATCGCCGCGACCAACAGCGCGCGGCGGCTCGCCAGCATCACGACGCGGTCGCCCGGGCGGCAGCCCAGATCCTGCAGACGCATCGCGAAACGGGTGCTGAAACGGTCAAGATCGGCGTAGCTGAGATCGCCGCGTGAATCGGACAACGCGCATTTGTACGGCGTGCCGAACGCATGAGACTGGATTGCTTGAACGATGTGTCTGGCCATCTGACTGAATCCTCTTTGCGATGTCTCTTTACGGGCACCTTCGAGATTCAGGCGGCATTGCGCACCGGCAGACGAGCGAACGACCCTGCATGCGCGCCTGCGATGCACGTCCGTTCGTCAACGACTACCGGCCCCTCGTCGTTTAACTGCTTGTTGCTTTCTCTCAGACTGCTGGCTGCTTGTTCGAATCGTTCTGCCGATGCGCCGCCGGTCCGCCGATGGAGCGGCGCGCCCGCGTTCGGATGCAACGCTGGCGAGCGCGCATCGAACAGGCGGAGTGCGTGTTGCGCGGCGTCGGCTCGAATGCGTGTCGTTCGTCGCCACATTCGTTGATTGATAGGCTAGATGAAATTCCCCGCGGAAATACTTAGATCACTTCCAGAATATGCCTGCACGATTTCGGCGCGATTCAAGAATAAGGCCGAAGCAGTTATTTAAGCGTTTGTTGATGTTTTTTGGCAACCTAAATAAATGCATGGTCCGAAGCGTGCCGCCTCGCGTGCGGTTGCGTTTGTTTGCAGGCATGGGAAGCGCTGCATCGCACCGAATGCGCGCCAAAAAAAATGAAAGCGCATCTCGCCGCAGGCCTGATGCACTTGCCGATTCGACGCGCGGCATTTCTGTATCACGCGCGTTGCAATCCGATGCGTTTCATTTCGTCAGCCAGATAATCGATGAATGACGCGATTCGTGACGAGATCGCCGTATTGCGGTAATAAACCGCATGAATCGGTTGCAACACTTCGCGCGTCTGGCGCGGAAGCAGTTGCACGAGCCGTCCTTCGTCGCGGTCCGACGCGGTCATGAAGTCGGACAGGCAAACGATTCCCGCGCCCTGCAGCGCGAGCTGCCTGAGCGTCTCGCCGCTCGACGACGCCAGCGCCGGCGCGATCCGGTACGGCTCGCCGTCCCGTCCGAGCACCGGCCACTGATTCAGCGATTCCGGCTGGTTGAAGCCGAGGAGCGCATGCTTGCCGAGGTCGTCGACACGCCGCGGATGTCCGTGCGCATCCAGATACTCAGGACTGGCGAGGATCCTCACCCGGCTGCTGCCGATCGCGCGGCTATGCAGCGTCGAATCCCTCAGGCGACCGATCCGGATTGCGACGTCGGTGCGGCGTTCGAGCAGATCGATGATCTCGTCGTTGCTGTTGAGCTCCAGCTCGACGTGCGGATAGCGCGCGCGATAGCCGTTCACGAGCGGCACGACGACATGCAGCATGAACGGCGTTGCGGCATCGACGCGCAGCCGCCCGGACGGCCGCTCGCGACGCGCGGCCATCTGTTCTTCCGCGCGCTCGACCGATTCGATGATTGCACGCGCGTTCTGCAGGAATGCGCGTCCCTCCTCGGTCAGTTCCAGACGACGCGTCGTCCGGCGCAGCAGCGTCGTCTGCAGCTTCTTCTCGAGCCGGCCGAGCGTACGGCTCGTGGCCGACACGGTCAGGTCAAGCTGCTGCGCGGCCGCCGTGATCGATCCCGTGTCGACCACGGTCGCGAACGTCTGCAATTCGTCGAGCGTGATTTTCATACTTGATTTCAAATCAAAAGTATTTCGTTTATAGACCGCTTTTTCATCAAAAGTAAAGGGCGCACACTCCGCTTCGTCTTCATCGATGCCGGAACCGCCATCATGCCCGTCGCCCTCCTCGCGCTGACGCTCAGCGCCTTCGCCATCGGCACGACCGAGTTCGTGATCGTCGGCCTGATTCCCACCATCGCAGCCGATCTGCGGGTGAGCCTGCCGTCCGCCGGGCTGCTCGTGAGCCTTTATGCGCTGAGCGTCGCTGTCGGCGCGCCACTGCTGACCGCGTTGACTGGCCGCGTGCCGCGCAAGACGCTGCTCGCCGCGCTGATGGCGCTCTTCACGATCGGCAACCTCATCGCGTGGCGCGCGCCCGGCTATGAGTCGCTGATCGTCGCACGCGTGCTGACCGGGCTCTCGCACGGCGTGTTCTTCTCGGTCGGCTCCGTGATCGCGACGACGCTCGTGCCGAAGGACAAGACGGCAAGCGCAATCGCGACAATGTTCAGCGGAATGACCGTCGCGTTCGTCGCCGGCATTCCGCTCGGCACGTTCATCGGCCAGCACTTCGGCTGGCGTACGACGTTCGTCGTCGTCGCCGCGTTCGGCGTCGTCGCGCCCGTCGGCGCGCTCGCATTCATCCCGCGCGGCCTGCCGCATGCGCGCCCCGCGCCGCTCGTCGAGCAGGCCCGTGCGCTCGCGCATCCGCGGCTCCTGCTCGTCTATGCGATGACGGCGGTCGGCTATGGCGGCTCGCTGATCGCGTTCACGTTCATGGCGCCGCTCCTCGAGCAGATCGCGGGCTTCACGCCGTCGCAGGTGAGTCTCGTGCTCGTCGCCTACGGCGTGTCGGTCGCGGCCGGCAACGTCTGGGGCGGCAAGCTCGCGGATCGTCTCGGCCCGATCGGCGCGCTGAAACACATCTTCCTGCTGCTCTCGGTCGTGCTGTTCGCACTGACCTTCACCATCCATCACGCGGCGCTCGCGGTATCGACGATGCTCGCTTGGGGCGCCGTTGCGTTCGGTAACGTGCCGGGACTGCAAGTCTACGTCGTCAAGCAGGCGCGGCACTTCGCGCCTCGATCGGCGGAAGTCGCATCGGGATTCAACATCGCCGCATTCAACCTCGGCGTCGCGGGCGGTTCGTCGCTCGGCGGGCTCGTCGTCGCGCACGTCGGCCTCGGGCACACGCCGTGGATCGCAGGCGCGGTCACGCTCGGCGCGCTCGCGCTAACGGCGCTGAGCGGCCGCCTCGATCGTCGGGCGGGCTTGCCCGAACGAACCGCTGACGCCGGCTCGCTCGCGCATTGAAGGATGCCGGCAAGCGTGCCCATTGCCTTGCGCTCGTCCGGATGCCGAACGAATCGCAGGCCACGTGCGCCCTCCGACTCGATGCGCCGCGCGATTCACCGCGTCAATACGGCGACGCGTCCACCGCGCTGCTTCGCGAGCGGATCGTTATCGGGCGAAGCGCGCATGCAACCGCCGATACACCGCATCGACGGCATTCCATTTCCACCCACCTCCCGAAACATCAGCACTACGGAGCATGACATGAACACCATTCCCGCATTCGGTCTCGGCACGTTCCGCCTGCAAGGCCAGGCCGTGATCGATTCCGTGCGCGACGGCCTCGAACTCGGCTATCGCGCGATCGACACCGCACAGATCTACGGCAACGAAGCGGAAATCGGCCGCGCGATCGCCGAATCCGGCGTGCCGCGCGACGCGCTCTTTCTCACGACGAAGATCTGGGTCGACAACTACGCGAAGGACAAGCTCGCGGCGAGCCTCGAAGCGAGCCTCGCGAAACTGCGCACCGATTACGTGGACCTGACGCTGATCCATTGGCCGGCGCCCGGCAACGGCATTGCAATCGAGGAATTCATGACGGCGCTCGCCGAAGCGAAAGCAGCCGGCCTCACGCGCGGGATCGGCGTGTCGAACTTCACCGTCGCGCTGACGCAGCGCGCGATCGCCGCTGTCGGCCGCGACACGATCGCGACGAACCAGATCGAGCTGAGCCCGTATCTGCAGAACCGCAAGCTGGTCGAGTTCCTGCAGCGCGAGCGCATCCATGTGACGTCGTACATGACGCTCGCCTACGGCAAGGCGCTCGGCGATCCGACGCTCGTCGAGATCGCGCGCCGCCACGGCGCGACGCCCGCGCAGGTTGCGCTCGCATGGGCGCTGCAGCTCGGCTACTCGGTGATTCCGTCGTCGACGAAACGCGCGCATCTCGCGAGCAATCGGCTCGCGCAGCAGCTTCGCCTGACCGACGACGAGCTCGCGCAGATCGCGGCGCTCGAACGCAACGGCCGCGAAGTGAGCCCGGACGGCCTCGCACCCGCCTGGGACTGACGCAGCCGCTGCTGCCTGATCGAACGCATCCGCGGCGTGCGCGCCGTATTACCTATCCGGAGAGTGAACATGACGAACGACGATCCCCTGTTCGAACCGCTGCAACTCGGCGGCCTGACCCTGCCGAACCGCATCGTGATGCCGCCGATGACGCGCTCGCGCGCGACGCAGCCCGGCGACGAGGCGAACGCATTGATGGCCGCGTATTACGCGCAGCGCGCGAGCGCCGGCCTCATCGTCAGCGAAGGCACCTACGTGGCGCCGCTCGCGAAGGGCTATGCGTGGACGCCCGGCATCCATACGCCCGCGCAGATCGCGAGCTGGCGAGAAGTCACCGACGCCGTGCACGCGGCGGGCGGGCGCATGTTCGCGCAACTGTGGCACGTCGGGCGGCTGAGCCACACGAGCCTGCTCGGCGGCGCGCAGCCGGTGTCGTCGTCCGCGTTGCAGGCCGAAGGCGTCAGCGTGTTCGTCGCGGGCGATGGCGGCGCACCCGGCTTCGTTCAGGCATCGACGCCGCGCGCGCTCACGCTCGACGAGATTCCGGAAATCGTCCGCCAATTCCGCGACGCGGCGCGCAACGCGATCGAAGCCGGCTTCGACGGTGTCGAGCTGCACGGTGCGAACGGCTATCTCGTCAATCAGTTCATCGATTCGAACGCCAACACGCGAACCGACGCATACGGCGGCTCGCTCGAGAACCGGCTGCGCTTGCTCGGCGACGTCGCGCGCGCGTTGATCGAAGGCACCGGCGACGCCGCGCGCGTCGGCATCCGTCTCGCGCCGCTGACGACGCTCAACGGCTGCGTCGACGCCGATCCCGAGACGACGTACGCCGCGGCCGTGAAGCTGCTCGACGAGATCGGCGTCGGCTACATCCACATTGCCGAAGCCGACTGGGAAGACGCGCCGCACATGCCGGTGTCGTTCAAGCAGCGGCTGCGCGCCGCTTATCGCGGCGTGATGATCTATGCAGGCAAATACACGGCGGAGCGTGCACGCGAAGCGATCGCCGAAGGCTGGGCCGACCTGATCGCGTTCGGGCGTCCGTTCGTCGCGAATCCGGATCTGCCCGCGCGAATCCGGCAGAATGCGCCGTGGAATGCGCATCGGCGCGAGACGCTGTTCGGCGGCGATGCGCGCGGGCTTACCGATTACCCGTCGCTCGCGGAGGAAGCCGCGATGCCGGTCGCCGAACGCGTCGGGTAGGCATCGCGAGCGGCGCCGCCGTCATTCCTCGACGGCCTGCCTGAGCCGCAGCAACGCCCGATCCCACTGCCGTCCGATCGCGTCCAGCGCCGCCCGCGCCGCGTCGATCTGCGCGGGCTCGAAGCTCCACAGCCGCTCGCGCCCGACCCTCACGCCGCGCACGAGCCCCGCTTCCGCGAGCACCTGCAGATGTTGCGTGACCGACTGTCGCGTGATGTCGGTGCCCGCGGTAATCTGCGCGATCGACAGCGCCGCCCCCGCGCACAGCGCGGCGACGATCCGCAGGCGGGTCTCGTCGCCGAGCGCGGCGAACACCGCCGCGCAATCGCGCAACTGCGTGCGCTTGAGCGGCGCGCGCGGCGGCCGCCCGTCAGCGCGCGTCGACATGCGCGGCGATGTTCTTCATCTGCTCGTCCCAGCCGCCGCTGTTCATCCGGAACGCGTCCGCGCGGCGCTCGATCGGCAGCTTGTCGAAGCCCGATTCGACGACGGTGAGCAGCGTGCCGGCTTCGGCGTCGGCGAGCTCGAACACGACGAGCGTCGGCGTCTCCTGCGAGTAGTCGACTGCGGGATCGACCGCGGCCGGATGCCAGCGATACGAGAAGTGACGTTCCGGCTCGATCCGCTCGATCCGCATCTGCAGCACCAGATGCTCATAGCCGGGATAAGTGATGCGGCCTTCGACGCGCCGTCCCGCTTCGAACGCCTGCCCTGTCAGATCGACGCGAAACCACGCGCCGAACTCATCGGCGTTCGTCAGCGCGCGCCACACCCGCGAGCGCGGCG
This sequence comes from Burkholderia sp. ABCPW 14, assembly GCF_001523835.1. Taxonomy (NCBI): domain Bacteria; kingdom Pseudomonadati; phylum Pseudomonadota; class Betaproteobacteria; order Burkholderiales; family Burkholderiaceae; genus Burkholderia; species Burkholderia sp. ABCPW 14. The sequence continues at coordinate 35,299 of NZ_LOVS01000006.1, forward strand.
CGTTCAGCACGATCCGCTTTTCGATACGATCGGTCGATGTGTTCATATGCAGCCTCCTGGCTGCATATTAGGCAGCGCATCCGGGCAATGCAAGGAATCGGCTGCATATTACGAAAATCGCCCAGGCACCGCGGCATATGCGCGAATGCGCACGACTGACGCAGCATGCAACATCCGGGCCTTCGATTTCAGCTCAGCAGCCCCGCCGCGACGTTGACCGACAGTCCGAGCACCGCCATGTTGAAATAGAACGACAGGATCGACTGCGCGAGCGCCGCACGCCGGATCGACCTGCCGCGCAGCGATACGTCCGACGTCTGCGACGCAACCGCGATCGTGAACGAGAAGTACAGAAAATCCCAATAATCGGGCTCGAGTTCGCGGTCCGGAAACGACAGCGCGCGCGCTTCCTTCGGCGACAGATAGTAGAGCCGCGCATAGTGCAGCGTGAAGATCGTCGGAATCAGGAACCACGCGCCGAACATCGTCGCACCCGTCACCGCATAGTGCCCGAGGCCCGAACGGAACCCGACGCTTTTCACGCTGACGAGCTCGAGCACGATTGCTGCGATGCTCGCGACCGTTGCAAAACAGATGATGGTCAGCACGATCGTCGCGTTCTCGTCTTCGCGCATCGCGATCTCGCGCACCTTGTGATGATGCGCGCGCACCATCCTCACCCACATCAGCACGAGATACAGCCAGATCGTGCAATCCCAGCCGATCAGAATGCGCGCGAACGGCCGCAGCGGGTGCGGGAACAGCAGGCCGAACGCGGCGCCGATGGCGACCGCGGTCACCATGCGCGGACGATTGCGCAGCACTTGCGGATAGAACGTCATGGTTTCTCGCCGGGATATTCGAAAGTCGAGTGAAAGTTCGCGCCGCCGCTGCGGCGCGTCGCAGCGATTATCGTCATGTTGTCTCGCTGCGCCAAGCGCGGCTGTGTCCTAAGATGGGCGAATGGACACCGCTCCCCTGATCCGTCGCCATACCGCGAACCATGCCGGCCGCGATTTCGTCGTCGGCGATCTGCACGGCTGCGTCGATCCGCTGCGCGTGCTGCTGCACACCGTGCGCTTCGATCCGGCACGGGACCGGCTGTTCTCGGTCGGCGACCTCGTCGACCGCGGCGCGCAGTCGGAGGCGGCGCTCGCGCTGCTCGACCACCCGTGGTTCCACTGCGTGCTCGGCAATCACGAAGACGTGCTGTGCTCGGTCGCTGCCGGCAGGCTGCCGATGAGCGTCTGGCAGCGCATCGGCGGCGACTGGGCGGCCGATCTGCCCGCCGAGACGCTCGAACGCCACGCAAGGCGGCTGCGCGAGCTGCCGCTCGTGCGCGTCGTCGGCGACGGCAACGAGCGCTTCAACGTGCTGCATGCGGAATTCTTCGGCAGCGATGCCGATCTCGACCGCGGCGACTACGCGCCGGACGTGATCACGCGCCTGCTGTGGGGCCGCGAGCTCGCGTACGGGCGCACCGATCCGGCCGCGCGGCAAAACGGCCTGTCGACCACCTACTGCGGGCACACGCCGATGCACGATGTCGTGCGCATCGGCGCGCAGACCTTCATCGACACCGGCGCGTTCGATCCGTCGGGCCGGCTCACGCTGCTCGACACGAAGAGCGGCGAATGCTGGTCGCTGTCGGTCGCGGCCGCGCGCCAACAGGGCGCGGCCGACGTCCCGCTGCCTTGACGCGATTCAGTTGCCTCGATGCGCCGCCGCGCGGCGTCGTGCCCGGCCCGCGCGCTCAGCCGACCTGATTCAGCTCGAACACCGCGTCGATCGCCGCGCCGTTCCAGTTGTATTCGAGATACGCGGCATGGTGACAATCGCGCAACAGCGCCGTCCTGAACGCCGCGAGACACTCGCCGCCCGGATCCCGCACCGACGGATACGCGATGCCCGCGCCGCCCGCATCGCGCACCGCATGGCCGAATGCCTGGCCGGCCGTATAGTCGACGGGATCGAGGAGCGCCGGATCGCGCTCGCGCCACGCGCGCACGTCGGCGACCCCGCCTTGCGCGACCACCGTGTAGAGCCGCATTTGCTGACGCATCGGCGGCTCTTTCGTCGCGGCAAGAAACAGCGACGCGTGGAAGCGCGTCTCCGCGATCGCCGTATTGCGCGTGTGCGCACAATAGAACACGCCATAGCTGCCGTCCGAGAAACGGCTGCCGTTCGGATTCAGGTGCGTGAACGCCGCCATGATCGGCCCGTAGCCCGGCCCGAAGCGGCGCTCGTCGGGCGGCACGAGGCCGAGCACGCCGACTTCGGTGCGCACGCGGTCGTTGGTCAGCGCCTCAAGCGCGTAGAGCGCGTCGAAGTCCTCGGCCGACGCAACGCGGTCGAACAGGTTGATCGCGGGAAAGCGCGTGGGAATCACGCGATAGGCGGGCGTCCAGTGAAGCGCCGCGGTGGGCCAGTTCGTCTGCCGTTCGGGGAAATTCACGCCCATCCGCCTCGCGTCGCGTCGAGATATTGCCGCACCGCGATGAGATCGCTGATGTTCCCCGCAAGCATCCGGTCGAGCGCGCGCTTGCCGTTGAACGGCACGGCGTCGTTCGGACGCTTGACCCACGCGTCCGCCGCGGTCGGCTGCGGCAGCAGGATCTGCAGCGCCTTGTAGATGCCGAGCACGAGCGACAGGCGCTCAAGCGTGTCGTGCGTGAGACGCGCGGTTTGCGGCGACGCCTTCCATTTGAAGAACGTCGAGCGGCCGGGCGAGCCCAGCAGGACGATCTGCTCGTCGGTCGACAGATCCCAGTCGCGCGCGATGTTGAAAAATGCGCGCAGGCCGGCCGCCGACATTTGCGCGACCGTCGCCTCCGGCGGATGCGGGAGCGGCTTCAGAACGGGATGGGACATGGCGGTTAGTCTCAAAATGAATCTACTAACAAGATTAGTCCATTTTGAGATCATTGCAAGAAAAATGATGGCGGATCCCGATAAGCGGCGGATTGGGCCGGTTGGTAGGGTCTGAACGCCGCAAGGTGGCGGAGATTCGGCCGATTTGGGATGGACGTGCGGCTTGGGCGAGTTGAACTGCGTGGGCGGCTTGGGCGGTCGACAAATCGGCGAATCGGCGAGTTGGCGAGTTGGCGAGTTGGCGAGTTGGCGAGTTGGCGAGTTGGCAGGTTGGCAGGTTGGCAGTTGGCAGTTGGCAGTTGGCGAACCGGCGGTCGGCAGCAGGCAGCAGCATTGCCGACTGGCTCGACGACACGGAGAAACGCAAGGGTGACAGACCGACTCAACGGCAAGCGGCACGAAGGCGGCGACGCGCCATCAGGCGCGCCGTCAAATACGGCGGCCCGGCCGATCGCGCCGGCTCACGCCGGCTTCGCGCCGTCGAGATCGATCGGCGGCAGCGTTTTTTGCGCGTCGCGCGCCTGCGTCGCCGCGACGATGCCGTCGACGCGTTTGAGATGATGGCGATTGTCGTGATCCCACGGATGGAAGCCCGGCCGAAAGAAACTCAGCCATTCGCGCGCGATGCTCGGGAACATCCCGTGGCGCGGTCCGTACAGCAGCTTGATCACGCGCCAGAGGCCGCGCACGCGATGATCCGCGTAGCGGTCCGAACGAATCAGGCGCGTATGCAGCAGGAACACAGTCGGCCAGAACGTCAGCGTCGTCATGAGAAAAATGCCGGCGCGAATCAGATAGCGCTTCGGACCAGGCTTCATCACCGCGTTCCACACGTCGAACGACACCGCCTTGTGCTCGGTTTCCTCGAGCGCGTGCCACTGCCACATCTGCTTGTAGCCTTCGTGCGAGCCGGCGAACACAGCCGGATCGGACAGCAACCAGTTCGCGAGCATCGCCGTGTAGTGCTCGGCCGCGACCGTATGCGCGAGTTGCACCGAATGCGGCAGCACCTTCTTCAGCCAGCCGAGCACCTTCCACACGCGCTTGTCGAGCTTGCGTGCGGGCAGGCGGTTCGCCTGCATCAGTTCGTTGTACTCAATGTGCTCGCGCGTGTGCATCGCTTCCTGACCGATGAAGCCGAGCACCTGTTTCTTCAGCACTGGATCGTCGATCCGGTCGCGGTAGTTGCGCACCGAATCCATGAAAAAGCGTTCGCCCGCCGGAAACAGCAGCGATAGCGCATTGAAGAAATGCGAGACTTGCGAGCCCTGCCCGTGCCAATTCGTCGCGCGCTCGACCGGCAGATTGAAGCGCAGGTCGCGGCGCACGGGCATGACGAACACGGGGTCCGTCGACTTCGCGGGTTGATTCATCGATGTCTCCTATCTGAGCGATCGTTGGCTGTGTCGACGCGGGCCAGGCCTGCATCGCATCCGCCGGCGAAAGGCTCGCGCAATTCGACGGTTCGACGCCGGGTCGCTCGCGCACCGGCCGCCGCATACCGTCGGCACCCGCCGAGTCACGCGGCGCCGGCCGCCGCACGCTCGCAGTTCGGCCGCCACAACCTTTACATTAATAGCTGAAACAATATGGCGAGGATGCGCGGATAAGCAAGGCGCGTGTTAGTGGCGGCCTTCCAAACGACGAGCGGCCGCAAAGCGCCGTGACGCGCGCCGCAGAGCCAGGCGTGGCGGGCGATTCGGCGTAGTTGTGCCGGCTATTGCCTCGTCTCGTAAACGCAATCTCGGGCCGCTTTTCCGCCGCATCGCGCGAATCCGCCAAGCCGTGCGCGCCGGGAAATCCGGCCGAGATCGCGCGGCTCCCCTACAATAGCGATCATTTCGTTTCCTTCAGGAGCATTTCATGACAGTCGTCACCACCGAATCGGGCCTTAAATACGAAGACCTGACCGAAGGCGCGGGCGCCGAAGCGCGCGCGGGCCAGACGGTGAGCGTCCACTACACCGGCTGGCTTACCGACGGTCAGAAGTTCGATTCGAGCAAGGACCGCAACGACCCGTTCGCGTTCGTGCTCGGCGGCGGCATGGTCATCAAGGGCTGGGACGAAGGCGTGCAAGGGATGAAGGTGGGCGGCGTGCGCCGTCTGACGATCCCGCCGCAACTCGGCTACGGCGCGCGCGGCGCGGGCGGCGTGATTCCGCCGAACGCGACGCTCGTGTTCGAAGTCGAACTGCTCGACGTCTGACGCCGGCATCGTTCCGTCGTCAGACGACCATCGACCGTCGCCGCATCATGGCCCGCCTCGCTTCGCCGACGCTCTCGCTGCGCCGCTACGGCGCCATGCAGGAGTCGGACGTGCACGACTTCCATCAGATCGTGCTCGGCGTCGACGGCTCGATGACGATGACGGTCGACGGCGCCGACGAACGGATCGACTACCGCTCCGCCTGGCTGATTCCGGCAGGCTCGCGACACGAATACGCGGGGCTCGGCGACAACAGCCAACTGGTGCTCGACCTGCCGCTCGGATCGCTCGCGGTGCCCGAGCGGCTGTTCGAGCGCGCGAAGACGCTGCCGATCGATCCGGGTCTGACGACGCTCGTCGGCGAACTCGCGTCGCGCGTCGTACCCGAGCCGCGCGTCGACGTCGCATCGGTCCGGCGCTTCCACTGGCAGGCGGCCGCGCGCCTCTGCGGCGCGCTCGTCGGCGAGCTGGGCGGCGCGTCGCCGCGGCCGGCCGCCGGGCTCGACTTCGCGCGAATCGACCGCTGGCTGCGCGCGCATCTCGCGGAGCCGCTGCGAATCGCCGATCTCGCCGCCCACTGCGGCTTCGGCATGCGGCGTTTCCATCAGCTCTTTTGCGACGCTTTCGGCGAAACGCCGCATCGCTATCTGCAACGGCTGCGGCTCGATGCCGCTGTCGTATTGCTAGGGGATCCGAAGCGTTCGCTGACCGATATCGCAGGCGAAGTCGGATTCGCCGATCAGAGCGCGTTCACGCACGCTTTCACGAAACGGTTCGGACTCGCACCCGGGCAGTGGCGCGGCGATCGGCACTGAATTTTCAGCGCACGCAGTCGGCCGCCGGTTCGAGCGGCACGACGATGCAGAGAACGCACAACGGCTCGCGCAACGCTTGCGAACATCGTTCGAAAACGCCCGGCCGGCGGCATTGCACCGCACGGCGTCCTGCCTCGACCAGACTCACCAGAAAATCCACGACGGTGCAGTGCGGCCCATCCTTCGCGCCGCACATTGCGCGCGGGTAGGCGAACGTCCGAACGCCGCGTCCGCACATCACGCTCCTGCCCGAATCGCTTCCTCGTAAACCTCCGCGACGCGCCGCGCGATCACCGCGTTGTCGAAATGCTCGCGCGCATACCGCCGGCACGCATCGGCATCCGGCAGAACGAGTGAGCCCGACAACGCCGCTGTCAGCCCGTCCGCGATCGCGCGCGCGCCGATCTCGGGCAACACGAGCGCCTCGGACAAGCCGGCGACCGCCTCCGGCAGCCCGCCGACGGGCGTCACGAGCACCGGCGTGCCGGACGCGAGCGATTCGACGGTGATGAGGCCGAACCCTTCGAGCGCGACGGTCGGCACGACGCTCAGCATTGCCGCGCGATACAGCGCGGCCAGATGATGGTCCGGCACGAAGCCGAGCAGTTTCACGTTGTCGCCCAGTTCGGCGTCATCGATCCGCTTCTGCAATTCGCCTTCGAGCCGCCCCTTGCCTGCGATCAGCAGCAGGACGTCCGGATGCCGGCGCCGCACGATCTTCACCGCGTCGATCAGATCCTCGAGCCCCATGCGCCGCACGAGCCGCCGCACCGCGAGCACGATCGGCCGGTCCTGCGGCAGTTGCAGCTTGCGGCGCGCGTCGGCGGAGGTCATCGGCAGATCGAATTGCGCGGTGTCGACGCAACCCGGCACGACGCGCACGCGGTCCGGATCGACGTTGTAGCGCGACGTGAGAATCTGGCCGAATGCGTTCGACAGCACGATGAGCCGCAGCGAACGCGCGTAGACCGCCTGTTCGAGCCGGTGCTTGACCTTCTGCCCGAGCGAATCCGCGCCTTCGACGTGACTCTCGTCCGCCCACGGTCCCTGGAAATGCGACACCTGCGGAATGCCGCGCGTCACGTCGAGACCGGGGAACGTGTACAGCGCGAAATGCGACGACACGACGTCCGGCCGCTCGATCCGAACCACGTCGCGCAGCGCGTGGCGCGCGGCGATCATCCGGCGCGGCAGCGACGACGTCGCCGGACCGAAGCCGCGGATCGCGCCACCCGTGTCGGCCGCGACGCGCTCGGAGCCCGCGACGACGCCGCGCACCGCGACGCCCGCGCCCGGCAGCGCGCCGACGAGCGAGTAATACATGCGGTCGAGCCCGCCCGCGCGTTCGGGAAACCAATGCATGCCGATTTGCAGTGACTTGATCGACGTTACGGTGTGCTTCATTACAATGGCTCCTGCGTCACGGCATGCTCGGCGCTGACGAGCGACGGCGACTGCGACGACTGGCGCAGCCGCCGATACAGCGCGATGTATTGCGCGCCCATGCGCGCCCACCCGAATCCCTCCATCAGCTTGCGCGCCGCCTCGCCCATCGCGCGGCACGCTTCGCGCGAGCGCGCGAGGCGTCCGATCGCCTGCGCGAGCGCGACCGGATCGTCGGGATCGTCGAGCACGATCCCGCAGTCCTGCGTAATGATCTCCGCGCCGCCCGCGGTGCGGGCGGTCACGATGGGCAGCCCCGCCGCCATCGCTTCGAGCAGCGACAGGCTCATCGCTTCGTAGCGCGAAGGAAACACATACGCATCGACCGACGACATCAGTGTCGGCATGTTCTTGACGAGCCCGAGGAAATGCACGCGCGAATCGATCTTCAGCGCGCGCGCCTCGTCCGGATACGGGCTGCCGGGCAAGTATCCCGCGACCGCGAGATGCACGTCCGTCGGCAACTGCGTCAGCGCCTTCAGCACGGTGCCGAGGTTCTTGCGCGGCGTGCGCAGATCACCGACGAACAGCAGCATGAATGGTTCGGATGGCAAACCGAATGCATTGCGATCGGGCGCCGCGTTCGCGAACGCCTGCGTGTCGACGCCGTTGTAGATCACGCCGATCCGTTCGCCGTCGATGCCGATCCGCTCGATCTCGTCGGCCACCTTCCGCGACACGGCCGTAATCGCGCGCGAGCGGCGGTACGCCCAGCGTTCGAGCAGCGCGTTCGTTCGCGTATAGATGTACTGATACGCGGACCACAGCCCCTTCGACAAGCCGAACGGGTAGTAGGGGCTCGCGAACCAGCCGCCGTGGACGAAGTGCGCGGTATTCACGTCAGCGCGCACCCACGAGATGAAGCCGTTGACGTGCAACACGTCGTACGCATCGCGATGGTTGCGCAGCCACCATGCGCTCTTGATCGCGAACACCTGCTGCTTGACGAGGTGTGACGGCCAGAAGCGGCCCACCTTCATCGGAATCCAGCGCACGCGCGCATCCGCGAGCAACTCCGGCGCGACATTCGACGCGACGAGCGTCACCGGATAGTTCTCCGCGAGCGCCGCTCGCGCGATCTCGTAGTTGACGCGTCCCTGGCCGTCGTTATGCCGCACGACGTGCGTGACGATGACGATTCTCACTGGTCGGCTCCCGGAAAACGCGCGGCGCTCGCGCGCTGTAGCTTTTGCCAGTGCGCCGCGGACAAGATCGAAAATATGCTCATGAACAGCAACAGCCCTCCCGTGCCGATGAACGAATTGGTGAAGACGAGCATCGCGAAGACAGACAAACTGAGACTCAGGCACGCGGCGACGAACTTGTCGCGGCGCAGCCGGAACGATGCGCGCAGCACGCGGCCGAGCAGCCACACGAACCCGAACAGATAGAGCAGCGTGCCGGGCCAGCCGAGCACGAACGGCACGTTCATCACGCCGCTGTCGAAGCTGCCATACTTGCCGAGATCGCCGTTGCTGCTCGACAGCTTCGTCGACGCGCCGGTCGCGCCGAGCCCTTCGCCCGCGACGTCGGTAAATGCGGTCTGCGCGAACGTCGCATAGAACTTGTTGCGATCGTCGTAGCTGCGGTCATCCTTCAGGTTCGTGATCGATTGCAGGCGCTGGCCGAGGCGGTCCGCGACGGGCCCGACGGTCAAGAGCGGCACGCACAGCGCGGCCAGCACGATCGCGCTGCCGATGATCCGCACGCGCACGCGATTGCTCGATTTGGCGAGCTGGATCACGAGCGCGATCACCCAGCCGCCCCACGTCGATCGCACGAGACACAGGCAGAACGAGATGAAGCCGGCCGCGCCCGCAATCCAGCGCACGCGCTCGGTCGCGGCGATCATGAACACGAGCGCGCCCATCATCGCGAACGCGAACGGCCCCGACGAATTCATCGTGCTGAACACGCGCACGCCATACGGCACCGGATCGCCCTGCGAACTCATCTGCGAGCCGACCATCCACAGCACGTCCCACTTCGGCATCACGAAGAACTGCACGATTCCGTAGACGCCCATCACGAGCATTCCCCAGACGAACGTCGACAGAATCACCTTGCGATACTCGGGGTAGTCGCGCGAATTCACGACGATGTGAAAGCCGATCAGCACCGGGTAGAGCCAGTTCGCGAGGTCGTAGATGGCGGCGAGCGGCCCGCTCGACACGACGCCGACGAGAAACGCGTACATCAGGCCGAACAGGATCAGCAGCACCGGCAATCCGCGCCGCTCGGCGAGCACCCTGTAATGGCGCAGCAAGCCGAGCCCCGCGATCATCGTGACCGCGAGCGGCGCGATCTGGATCAGGCTCGTCGGCGTATACGCGCCCTTCGACCAGTCGGCGAGGCGTCGCACCTCGGGGCTCAGGAACCACATCCACCACATGAAACCGACATAGCGCGCCGGGCTCATGAAGTACAGCCACAAGCCGGCCGCGATCGCGAGGCACGGAAAACCGTACGTCAAAATCGTGCCCTGATGCGCGGCGATCAGCAGTGCGGTGACGGTCCACAAGCCCACCTGCGCGACCCAATGCTTCGGATCGCTCAGTAACTTGCGCCGGCTCGCGCCTCGGCCGGATGCAGGAACGGGCAGGGTCGTCACGCTCATCGTCGCCGCCCTCATCCGTTCGAGCGCGAACGCGAATCCGCGAACGACAGCGCAGCCTTCGCCGCCGCATGCGCACGGCGGCGCGTCAACAGATCGCGCGTGATCCGCATGTGCTGCGCGGCGAATTGCTGCGTCGTCAGATCGCGCTCCTGCAGCCGGCGTGCGGCCGCCTGCGCGCGCGCGAGCGCCTGGTCGGGCCGCGCGGCGAGCGCGTCGGCCGCGCGTCGCAGCGCGCTCACGTCGAACGGCTGCACGTAGGTCGCCGTGCCATGAGGGAAATAATCGCGCAGCCCGCCGACGTCACTGACGATCATCGGCTTGCCGACCGCCGCCGCCTCGAGCATCACCGTGATGCCCGACGCGTGGTGATTCGGCCGCAGCGGCACGACGATCAGGTCCGCCCAGTCGTATAGTTCGCGCTGCCTCTCGATGCCCGACACAGATGCGATCTCGATGTTCGGCGCATGCAGCGCACGCGGAATCCGGCGGCGCGTCGCGAGACGCACGTCATAGCGCGCGTCGCCGCCGAACGCGGTGACGAACGTCTTCCAGTCGCGGTCGCGATCGTTGCCGATCGCCGCGATGCGCAGCGGCCGATGCGGCGACCACGCGTCCGGCATGCACATCGGGAAATCCTGCGTATTCAGCCCGTAGTACACCTGCAACGCATCGCGCCGCAGATAGCGGCGGCACAGCTCCGCGTTGTCGCGCGCAAGCGTCGTCAGCACGTCCGCGCGGCCGAGCAGCTTCCGATATGCCCAGCGGCGCACGACGCCGTAGCCGGGCCATTTGTCGAGAAGCCACACGCTTTGCGCAAGCAGCAGCGGCCTCGCGCCGCGCGCGCCCGACAGCTTCAGCACGAGCGACGCCGCGAGATGCTCCTGCTCGGTGTGCGTCCAGATCACATCCGAATCGAGCAGCGCGGCCCGGTTGCGCCACGCATGCATCAGATCGAAGCCGAGCACGTACTTCAGCGCGCGGCGGCCGACACCGACGAGCCGGCTCTCGCGCGTGTCGTGCGAATACGTCAGTGTGAACTCTTCGGACTCCGCATGGTGATAGCCATACAGGCAGCCGATTTCGTCGCCCTTGCGATAGGTGCGCGGATCGGCGCCGTAAAACAGATGAACGTGAACCTTCGTGGCGGTCATGCGAAAACTCCAGCCCGAATCGAATGAATCTGCAATGCGTCGCTCATCGCGCGGCGCCGACATGCGGCGCGGACGCCATGCGCCGCGCATCGTGCGCGCCGCGCCGCACCGCGCGCCAACGCGCACGCATGCTCGCGCCGTTCTTCGCGGCGACGGTCAGCACGACATGCACGAAGCCCGGGTACGCGCGCGTGCCCACGAGCGTCCACCACCACCACGCGATCACGCGCCGCGCGGGCGGCAGATGCTCGCGCAAGGTCAGATGCAGGTTGTACGCGGCGTTCGACAGCGCGGCCATCGACGCGGCGTCGCGCCGATCGTCGTCGAAACGCTCGGCCGGATAATGGTCCACCGCGACGGCTGGGTCGTAGACGAGCTTCCAGCCCGCGCGCTTCACGCACATGCTGAACGACGTGTCGTTGTGCGTCTGCGCTCCCGCGCCGCGCAGGCGCGTGTCGAAGCGCAGTCCTTCGATCGCCGCGCGGCGATAGCTCATGTTCGCGCCCTTCAGCGTGTCCACTTCGCGCGCGCCGCCGACGCCGAGATGGTGATTGCCGATGATCTTGCCCGACACGGTGAGCCGGCCGACGAGCAGCTGCTCGCCGTCGAGCAGCCGGCCTTTCTCGTGCACCCAGTCGCGGCCGCCCACCGCGCCGACGCGCGGATCGGCGGCGAATATCGTGCCGATCCGTTCGAGCCAGTCGGCGCGCGGCGCGGCGTCGTCGTCGGTGATCGCGATCACGTCGCCGCGCGCGGCGTCGAGGCCGCGATTGAGCGCCGCCACCTGCCCCGGCACGTCGACCACGACGATCCGCAGCGCAAGCGCGCCGCACACGCCCGGATCGGCGAGCCGCTCGTGGGTCGCATCGTCGTCGGGGCGCGCGACGACGATCACTTCTTCGGGCGCCATGCGCTGCCGCTGCAATGCGATCAGGCAGCGCGCGAGATCCGCGGGACGCCGGTAAGTCGGCACGAGTACGGAAATTTTCATCGTCACCTCGTCGATCGAAGCAGGGTCCGCGTCATGCGCTCAGATATTCGTGCACGGCCGCATAGCCGCGGCCGTAGCCGCGGGTGCGCGCCGGCACGCCGTTGAAGATCCCGCCTTGCAGTTGCACGCCCGCGGTACGCAGCCGCTTGATCGCATCGCCGATCTCGCCCTCGGTATGCATGCCGGAGCGCAGCACGAGGAACGTCGAGCCGGCGAGCTCGCCGAAGATCGTCGCGTCGGTGACGGCGAGGATCGGTGGGGAATCGACGATCACCACGTCATAGCGCTTCGCGAGGCCGTCGAGGTATTGAGACAGTCGCGGCGACATCAGCAGCTCCGACGGATTCGGCGGACGCGAGCCCGACGGGATGAACGACAGCCCCGGCACCGACGTTTCGCGGATCGCCTCTTCAAGCGCGACCTGATCGCTCAGCAGTTCCGACAGACCGCTCTTCACGCCCGTGCCGAAGTAGCGATCGAGCGAGCCGCGCCGCATGTCGGCATCGATCAGCAGCACGCGCTTGCCCGAATGTGCGACGAGCGCAGCGAGATTGACGGCAAGGAAGCTCTTGCCGATGCCGGGCGTCGGGCCCGTCAACACGATCACGCGATTCTTCGCGTCCATCAGCGCGAACTGCATCGCGGTGCGCAGGCTGCGCAGGCTTTCGACGCTCGGGTCCTTCGGCCGCGCGCACGCAAGGATCGGCCGCACGCGAAGGCCCTTGTCGGCGGCATCGAAGCGCGTCTGCTCGGCGCTCATCGGCACGAGGCCGTACAGCGGCAGGTTGAACACGCGTTCGACGCGATCCGGATCCTCGATGCCATGGAACAGGTTGCGGCGCATGAACACGACGCTCGTGCCGAGGATCAGGCCGAGCAGCGTCGCCGCCGACAGGATCAGCACCTTCTTCGGCTTCACCGGCACGCCCGGGCGCAGCGCCGCGTCGACGAGGCGGATGCTGCCGCCCGTGCCGGCCTTCTGCACTGACAGCTCCTGCACACGATTGAGCAGCAGCACGTAAATGTCTTCCGCGACCTTCGCGTTACGCTGCAGCGCGACCGCCTTCACTTCGGTCGCCGGCAGCCCGCGGAACTTGCCGTCGTACTTCGCGCGCTCCGCCTCGAGCTGCGCGAGCTGCTGCTTAGCCGCGACGACGAGCGGATGCTCTTCCGTGTAGCGCTGCGCGAGCGCCGCGAGCTGCAGCCGCTGCGCGGCGATCTGCTGCTCGTACTGGACGCTGCCTTCGAGATAGACCTTCGCTTCGTCGCTCGCATTGATCGAGCCCGACGTGCGCTGATATTCGGTGAGCTCCGCCTCCGCGCGCTCGAGATCCGACTTCAGGCGCGGCTCCTCATTCTTCAGGAAATCGAGCATTTTCGTCGCTTCGGCCTGCTTGCTCGTGATGTGCTGATGCAGGTACGACTGCGCGAGCGCGTTTGCGATCTGCGCGGTTTGTTCGGGATCCTTGCCTTCGAGCGAGATCTGGATCACGCCCGTCTGCTTGCCCTGCTCGGCCACCTGAATCGCCGACTGGAATCCGGTGATCGCGTCGAGATCGTTCTGCCGGATCACCGTGAAGCGCGTGCCGGGACGCGCGACGAGCTTCGACACGCTGATCGTCGCACCGCCGCCCTGCTCGTTCTCGCCGACCTTGCCGCGCAACAACAGGTTGCCGTCCGGATCGGCGAGCGTGTAGTCGCCTCCCGCGCCCGCCGTCAACGTCAGTTTCTTGCCTTCGAGCGCGGGCGTCACGTTGACCGAATCGACGTCCGCCTCCTCGCCGCCCCACGCAAACGACGACAGTCCGAGCCACGGCTTCGCCGGACGATCTGGCGTCGCGAGCCGCGCGGCGATCGCGCCGAGAATCGGAAATGTGTTCGGCGTGACCGACGAGTTCAGCTTGAACTGCTCGACGACCGGCGCGACGACGCCGCGACTCTTGATGATCTCGATTTCCGCGTCGGTCGGCGGCGTCGCCGGGCCGCTGTTGATGACGGCGCCCGTCTGCGTCTGCGTGAGCGCTTGCGACGTGTTGTCGTTCGCCTCGACGCGAACCTGCGCGTCGGCCGAATACACCGGCTTCGCGACATAGCAGTAGAGCCCGGCGAGCGCGATCACAAAAAGCGCGATGCCGAGAAGCAGCCAGATATCGTCGAGAATCACCTGGATCAGCTGACCCAGGACGACGTCTTCCTCCTCGGTCTTCACCGCGAGGTCGGCATAAGGATGTTTCGCTTGCGTATTCACCATGCATTCCCGCTTGAGGTTGAGGCGGGCCGCGCGCGACGGCCCGGGACCGATCAGCGCGTGATCTGCTTCATGTAGTAAATCGACTGGATCGTCGGGAAAATCTGCTGCAGCAGGCGGTTGAAACGCACCGACTCGGTCGTGCCGACATAGACGACGTCGAGCGGCTTCAACTGGAAGCGGCTCGACAGCATCAGCGCGTCAGGCTGCGTCATGTCGAGACGGAAGATGTCGGGCGTGTTCGGCTTGTCCTTCAGGTCACGCAGCACGTAAACCTGGCGCGGGTTCGCGTCGGTATCGAGAATCCCGCCGCCTGCCGTCAGCGCATCGGCGATCGTCAGGCGGCCCTTGAGCATCGGCACCGTCGCGGGCGTCTTCACTTCGCCCATCACGAACACGCGGCTGTCGCTGCGGTCCGGCACGTTGACGATATCGCCCGGCTGCAGCATCACGTTCTGCGTGACGTCGCCGCGATCGAGCATTCCGTTCGCGTCGAGCTGGTAGAACTTGCCGTCGCGCGTGAGACGCACGCGCTGCAGGTCGGCCTCGTTCGTCGAGCCGCCCGAGCGCGTGATCGCGTCGACGAGCGTGATCGGCACGTCGGTGATCGCGAGCGGGCCGGGCGTCTTCACTTCGCCCGTCACCTGCACCTTCTGGCTGCGGTACGACAGCACGCGCACGTCGACCTGCGGATTCTTCACGTAGCGCGCGAGCCGCGCGGAGAGTTCGTCGCGCACCTGGCCGACCGTCTTGCCCACCGCCCGAAGGCGGCCGACGAACGGAAAGTAGATCGTGCCGTCCGCGCCCACCGTCTGCCCGTACGGATCGGCCTGTCCGGGCAGCGCATTCGTATACGGCTGCTGCAGCGCGCCCGCAACCGTCTGCGTCGTGTTGCCGCCGCTCGAGAACGACTGACCTTGCGGCGTCGTCAGCTCAGGGTGATCCCAGACGGTGACGCCGAGAATGTCCTGCGGCGCGATCCGGTACACGTACTGCGCCGGATCGGTGTAGTGCGACGGCGGCAGCGGCCGATCCTTGCGCTGCGCTTCGGCCTGCGAAACGACCAGCTGCGCGGTGATGAGCTGCACGTTGTAGTGCTCGGTCGGTTGCGCATCCTTGTCGTCGAGGCGCGAAGTATCCATATAGTTGCCGGGCGCCATCGAGCACGCCTGCAGCAACGATGCGAACGCGACGGCGAGCGCCATGGGTTTAAGCGAACGTTTCAGCATATCTTTTGCAACCATCCTTGAACCAGACGTTCGATCAATGTGTAGCTCTGTCGATAATCGACCTCGGGACCGCCGTAGGGATCGGCGATCTCGGTGTCTTCCCATTTGCCGAGCAGATGCACCTTGCCGCGCGCGACCGGATCGAGCAATTCGACGTCGGCGATCTGCCGGCGCTCGGTGACGAGGACGAGATCCGCCGCACGCACGAGCGCTCGGCTCAGGCGCCGCGAACGGTGCCGCGCCGCGTCGACGCCGCGCTCCGCCAACAGGCGCGACATCGTCGGATCGATGCCGTCGCCGTCGTTCGCGTCGATGCCCGCCGAGTGGAACGCGAGCGCGGCGCGCGACGCCATCGACTTGAACAGCAGCTCCGCGGCCGGGCTTCGGCACACGTTCGCACGGCATACGATCAGAATGTTGCGGAACATGGTCGAACTCGCGTCGTCACTCACGCTCCGGCGCGCGCCGCGCGCGCGGTGCGCTCGTCGCTCGCCGCCGCGCGTGATGCGGCGCCCGGCCGTCCGATCGGGTAATACTCGATGCCGAGCTCGCGCATCGCGATCGGCTCGTACAGATTGCGTCCGTCGAAAATCACGGGTGTCTTCCAGCGCTTGCCGAGCGCGGCGAAATCCGGGCTCTTGAACGCCTTCCATTCGGTGACGATCACGAGCGCATCCGCGTCCTGCGCGACTTGCGCCTCGTCGTCGGCAAACGCAAGCCGCGCGAGCGCGTCCTGACGATCGCCCAAGTCGAGCGCGAGCACACGCTGCGCTTGCGCCTGCGCAACCGGGTCGTACGCGGTGACGTGCGCGCCGCGCGACAGCAATTCGGCGATCAGCGCGCGGCTCGGCGCTTCGCGCATGTCGTCGGTGTTCGGCTTGAACGCGAGGCCCCAGACGCCGAAGCGGCGGCCGGTCAAGTCCTCGCCGAAACGCGCGACGACCTTCTGCGCGAGCACGCGTTTCTGTTCGTCGTTGACGGCCGACACCGCCTGCAGCACGCGCAGCGCCTGCCCGTGCTCGGCCGCCGTGCGAATCAACGCTTCGACATCCTTCGGAAAGCACGAGCCGCCATAGCCGCAGCCCGCGTACAAGAAGTGATAGCCGATCCGCGGATCGGAGCCGATCCCGCGCCGCACCGCTTCGATGTCGGCGCCGAAGCGGTCAGCCAGATTCGCGAGCTCGTTCATGAACGAGATGCGCGTCGCGAGCATTGCGTTCGCCGCGTATTTCGTGAACTCCGCCGAGCGCACGTCCATGTACAGCGTGCGCTCGTGATTGCGGTTGAACGGCGCATAGAGCTTCTTCATCAGCTCGCGCGCGCGCTCGCCGGGCACGTCGTCATCACAGCCGATCACGATCCGATCCGGCCGCGTGAAGTCCTCGACCGCCGCGCCTTCCTTCAGGAACTCCGGATTCGACACGACCGAGAACATCGCGTCGTCGCCGCGCGCCTTCAGTTCGCCAGCGACCGCCGCACGCACGCGCTCAGCCGTGCCGACGGGCACCGTCGACTTGTCGACGATCACCTTGAAGCCCGTCATGTAGCGGCCGATGTTCCGCGCAGCCGCGAGCACGTATTGGAGATCCGCGGAGCCGTCCTCGTCGGGCGGCGTGCCGACCGCGATGAATTGCACGTCGCCGTGCGCGACGGCCGCCTCGACATCGGTCGAGAACTGCAGCCGGCCCGCCGCGCGATTGCGCGCGATGATCTCGGCGAGGCCCGGCTCGTGGATCGGCACGCCGCCGCCGTTCAGTACGTCGATCTTCTTCCGATCGACATCGAGACAGAACACGTCGTGGCCGATGTCGGCGAGACACGCGCCCGTGACGAGCCCCACATAACCGCTGCCGATGATAGTCAGATTCATCTGTCGAACCTCT
The DNA here is from genome assembly GCF_001523835.1 of Burkholderia sp. ABCPW 14. Taxonomy (NCBI): domain Bacteria; kingdom Pseudomonadati; phylum Pseudomonadota; class Betaproteobacteria; order Burkholderiales; family Burkholderiaceae; genus Burkholderia; species Burkholderia sp. ABCPW 14. The sequence goes on from NZ_LOVS01000006.1 coordinate 52,752, forward strand.
TACCCAGTGAGTCGGAAAACGCGTTGCCGCGCTCAGTATGCATTGCTGCCGGTGAAGCCCTTCCACAGCGTCAGCGCGACGATCTTGATGTCGAGCCAGAACGACCAGTTCTGCATGTAGTACAGATCGAGCTTCACGCGGCCCATCATCTTCTCGATGCGATCGGTTTCGCCGCGAAAGCCGTTGATCTGCGCCCAGCCCGTGATGCCCGGCTTGATCCGGTAGCGGAACATGTAGCCCTTGACGAGATCCTTGTAGATGTCGTCGTGCTCGAGCGCATGCGGACGCGGACCGACCACCGACATCTCGCCCTTCAGCACGTTGATGAACTGCGGCAGCTCGTCGAGGCTCGTGCGGCGCAGGAAGCGGCCGACGGACGTCACGCGCGAATCGTTCTTTCTCGCCTGCGTGACCTTCCCCGCCGCCTCGTGATGCACCTTCATCGAACGGAACTTGTAGATCTCGAACTCGTTGCCGTCGATGCCCTTGCGCTTTTGCCGGAAGAACACCGGGCCGGGCGACGTCAGCTTGACGAGCGCCGCGATCACGAGCATCGCGGGCGCCAGCATCGCGAGCGCGGCAAGCGCGAACAGCCGGTCGAACACGAACTTCGGCAAGATCCGCACGTCGGTGATCGGCGACGCGGCGAGATTGATCGCAGGCACGCCGAGCAGTTCGATGACTTCCTGGTTGAAGAACGACAGGCTGCGCACGTCCGGCACGAATCGGATGTTGACGAAATCGTTTCTGAACTCGGTGACGATCCGGTGAATCTGCGGCTCTTCGGAAAGCGGCAGCACGAGCCACAGCTCGCCGATCTCGCGGCTGCGCACGCGGCGCACGAGGTTGCCGAAGCGGCGCTCGATCGCGATGCCGTCGAATTCGGCCGCCGCCGCGTCGCTGCGCCCGTCGTAGATGCACACCGGATTGAAGCCCGCATCCGGACGCGCTCGCATGTGGGCGACGAGGCGCTTCGTCGCGGTCGCGTCCGCGCTGCCGACGATCGCGACCGACTTGTGATTGAAGCCGCCGCGCCGCAGTTGCCGCAGCACCGCGTACACGCAGGCTTTCGACGCGACGAGCAGCGTGATCGTCGTCATCGCCCAATAGCCGAGCCACAGGCGCGACAGATCGCCCGCGTGATGGACGCTGAAGCTCATCAGGATCCCCGCCAGCTCGACGACGAGCCACGCGACCGACACGCGCCACATGAGCCCGAACACCGGCTTGCCGCGCCACGACTGGTAAATGCCGAACGCCGGGAAGAACACGACGACGAGCATGCAGTCGAACACGACGACCGTGCGCTGCAGGTCGTCGAGCCACACGAAGCCGCCGCGATGAATCATGGCGGCGATCAATGCGCCTGCCACGGCCATCGCGATATCGATCATCCTAGCCAGTACGCTCAGCATGGTTGTTCCTCGTGAGACGGAAACCGGCCGCACACATCTCGTCGACGTGCATCCGATTTAAACATTGCATGCCGTTATTGAACCGGGAAGAAAATCCCTCCCGCAAGCGCACAAGTATTTCTAAAAATAATCGGAAATTTTTTCATGGGCACGATGATAATCAATCAGAATATTTTGCCGAAGCAATCACCTCGATAGACAACCAGAAGAGACGAAGATGCCGCCAAAAGCCTTTACCTACAAGGATTTGACGGGTTGGAACCCAATATTTTTTTGATTTTTTATTTATTACTTCACGCGCATTCCATGCAATTTGTGTGCACCGCACGATAGCAATCCGCCAATCGAGCGTGTCCGCACGATTCTTTTATTGTCGATTTACGTCGTGCTACAACGTCGGGACAGTCTTGTACTCGAGGAGTGTCATCATGAACACCACGCTCGCCACCGACGCCCGTCCCGCTTGCGTCGCCGCCGGCACGCACCTTTCCGTGCAACCCGTCGTGCTGGCCGGAGGCTCGGGCACGCGGCTCTGGCCGATGTCGCGCGAGCGCCATCCGAAACAATTGATCAATCTGCTCGGCGACGAGTCGCTGCTGCAATCGACCGCGCGCCGCCTCGACGGACTGTCGACCGGTCATCCGGTATCCGAACGAATGATCATCGTGTGCGGCGAAGAACACCGCTTCACGACCGCCGAGCAACTGCGACTCGCGGGCAAGGACGCGACGCTCGTGCTCGAGCCGCTCGGCCGCGACACCGCGCCGGCGCTGACGATCGCCGCGCTACGCGCGGTCGCGGACAGCGACGACGCGGTGCTGACCGTGATGCCGGCCGACCACGCGGTCGCTGACGTCGCGCGTTTCCAGCAAGCGGTCGCGGCCGGCGTGCGCTACGCCGAACAAGGCATGATCGCGACGCTCGGCATCGTGCCGACGCACGCCGAGACGGGCTACGGCTACATCCGCGTCGGCGCGGGCGCAAGCGACGCGGAACTCGGCGTCGCGGCCAGGAAGCTCGACCGCTTCGTCGAGAAGCCGCACCTGGAACTCGCCCAGCAATATGTCGCCTCGGGCGAATACTGGTGGAACAGCGGCATCTTCATCGTCCGCGCATCGGTATGGCTGAAGGCGATTCGCCACTTCCAGCCCGCGATCCACGAAGCATGTGCGCGCGCGGTCGCGCTCGGCAGCGACGACGGTCCGTTCTTCCGCGTCGATCGCGACAGCTTCGCCGCGTCGCCGTCGAACTCGATCGACTATGCGGTGATGGAACCGCTTTCGAACCTGCCCGCCGTCTGCGAAGGCGTCGTCGTGCCGCTCGACGCCGGCTGGTCCGACGTCGGCTCGTGGGACGCGCTCTGGCAGATCAGCGACAAGGACGACGACGGCAACGTCGCGCGTGGCCGCGTATGCTTCGAGCAAGCGTCGTCGACGTTCGCGCATTCGGAAGGACGCCTGATCGCCTGCGTCGGCACGCAGAATCTCGTCGTCGTCGAGACGCCCGATGCGATCCTCGTCGCCGATCGCGCGCATGTGCAGGACGTGAAGAAAATCGTCGGACGCCTGAAGGCGGCGTCCGGCGCGGAAGCGTCCGACCACCGCAAGGTGCATCGCCCGTGGGGGAACTACGATTCGGTCGACAGCGGCGAGCGCTTCCAGGTGAAGCGGATCGTCGTCAAGCCGGGCGCGCGCCTGTCGCTGCAAATGCATCATCACCGCGCCGAGCACTGGATCGTCGTGCGCGGCACTGCGCGGATCACGCGCGGCGACGAGACATTCCTGCTGTCGGAGAACGAGTCGACCTACATTCCGCTCGGCGTATCGCACCGGCTCGAGAATCCCGGCAAGATGCCGCTCGAACTGATCGAAGTGCAATCGGGCTCGTATCTCGGGGAAGACGACATCGTCCGCTTCGAAGACAACTATGGACGACACTGACGGAACGGCCGCGCCGCAGCGGCCACGACGCGGCCCGCGCGCAAGCGTGCCGCGCGGCGAACGGCACGACCGCATTCAACCGACGCGATACGCGTACTCGCGCCGGTCGACCAGCACTTGCGACGCGTCGCCGCGTCCGTCCGCGAGTGCGCGGCGCCGTTCCGCCGCGAAGTGCTTGATATTGGTCTCGGCCAGCGCGAGCGCGGACAGCCCGGCGATCGTCGGCACCGATTTGCTCGCCTGCTCGGCGGCAGCAGGCGCCGACGCCTCGTGCGCATCCCGCCCGCCCGCGCATTGGCGGTCGATCCACTGGCGCGCCCAATCGAGCGCGTACTGCTCCGCCGATTCGGCATCCGTGAAACGCGGACCGATGAGTCCCGAGCGCTCGACGCGCCGATCGTCCTGCACGATCTCGGCCCATGCCCGATACATCAGGTTCTGCACGGGCTGCGCGATACCGTACACGGTATAGCCGCGATAGGTTTCGGTTTGCGGCGTTTGCATCCCGAAGCTGAACGACGCGGGATGCGGCCTGCCATGTCCCTGGTCGCGCACGGACGCGCCCGGCACCGCGAAGCCGTGGTGATGCGACGCATCGACATCGCGCTGCTCGCCTTCCTCCTCATCGCTCGCGAAGCGCCTGACGTTCACGCCCGCGCCCGGACGGCAAGCGCTGGCTTGAGCGACCGGCAATTGCCACGACTCGGGGTTTTGCCAGAACACACCGCGCAGACGATCGCAATCCGCGGGCGGCTCCGCGCGCCGAACGGGCGTGACAGGCTCCGGAGGCGGCGGCACATACGCGAACGCACGGCCGCTTTCTTCCGATAGCACTTTCACCATCTCGCCGAGCGTGCCGCTCGCGAGCCATTCTTCAAAGCGGCGCCGGCACGTCGGACCGGATGGATAACGGCCGGGCAGCTTCGACCACGGTTCGCCCGTGGTGAGAATCCAAAGCACCGCGTTCGCGACGACCCGATTCTCAGCGCGCGGTCGGCCTCGTCGGTTCAGTCGGATGGGTTCATCGGCGATCAACGTCGACAGACGGGCCCACTCTTCATCGTTTAGCTCATCGAAGAACATAGATCTCTCCACGCAGCCAGGCCGGGCTGCGATTGGCGGCACGGTCGCGAGCGAATCGCACTCGTAACCGCGGCCAGGTTGCACATGGACGCTATTCGGTTGTGCACGCCGGTTCGCTACGCACAAACAAGGTGCCGCGACTCCCGACGATGACGCACGAAGCACTGTCTCACTCGTATGCGGTATTTTTTGTGCATGAAGCATACCATCATCAGGGTTTATCTCAATATGACAACGGTGTCATGTTACTCACTGAAACAAGATAGTGATCAAGCAGGGTCAGCATTTCATATCAATTATTATGATGTTTTTATTCCGACCAACCCGATAGCCCCGCCCACAAAGGCTGAAGGGAATATGAAAAGTACATTGCAAACGGGTTCTGATGCAAGCTCCGACCGTGGGCGGCAGCATTTTCCGACGTTGTTGCAACATCGGTAAGCAAAGGGAAAATACGTGACAAATTGTTTATTGATCGGTAATTAAATCCTTTTTCAATCGTTATACTTTTCATTGCACGCAATCTCATAAATGATTGAATGCGGTCGATGCCAGTTCCGTCGGCCGCATGCAGGACAGGCTCGTCCGCTCAGTCCAGATCGCTCGCGAGCGACGCTGCGACGTTCGGGTCGATCCGCATCGTTTGTACCGGATAGTTAGGATGGTCGCAGCCGATCGACAGCGGCGCGCCCGCCTTGAGCTTCGCCTTCATCGCGTCGCTCAGCTCGAAGCGCACGAAGTGCACGGCGGAAGTCTTCTCGTCCGTATCGCGCTCGAGATCTTCATCGGCAATCGCATAGACGGGCGTCTCATCGCCGACGACGAGGAACACGCAATCTTCGATGCCGATGAGCCGCGCAAGCGCCGCGCGTCGCTCCGTTTCGTTTTCGTATTCGATCTGCATCGTCGCTTTGAAATTGCTGCCGTCAGGCACGAGCGGCAGATACGCTTCGAGCTCGCCCGAGATGCCCGCCTCGTCGAAGATCTTCTCGATGTGCAGCATCTCGTGGATCTGATAGCGGATCGTCGTCTCGTCCTCGAACAGGAAGCGCAAGTGATTGCCGAGCGACACCGCACGGCGCTGCTTGTGTGCGATCACACGTGCACGTTCTTGCCGGCGTACCTTCGCATAGGCTTCGAGCGTCAACAGCGAATCACGGGTGAGCGTCATGTCGTGCTCCTCGTTCGGTGCGCCGTGCTCAGATGCCATATGCCTTGCGCAGCAGCGTGATCGGATGCACGAGGGGCGGCGGCGCGACGCCTTTCGCGCCGATCCCCTCTTCGATGTGATGTCCCGCGAGCGCGCAATCGGACGACATGTAGTCGGGCGTCTGCTCCGCCATCGCCTTGAACACCGGCGCGCCGATCTTCAGCGCCTGAGCATGGAATTCCTTCTTCACGCCGAACGTGCCCGCGTGACCCGAGCAGCGCTCGACGACGTTCACCTTCGTGCCCGGCACGAGCGACAGCGCGTCGGCCGTCTTGCGCCCGATGTTCTGCACGCGCGCATGGCACGGCACGTGGTACGACACGGTGCCGAGCTCGTGCTTGAAATCAGTCTTCAGCAGGCCGTCGCGATGGCGCGCGACCACGTATTCGAACGGATCCCAGAACGCGTCGGCAACCGCGCGCACGTCGGGATCGTCGGGAAACATCAGCGGCAGCTCGCTCTTGTACATCAGCACGCAGCTCGGAATCGCGCCGATCAGCGCATAGCCTTCGTGCGCATAGCGGGCGAGCACCGCGATGTTCGCCTCCTTCTTCCTCGCGACGCCTTCCAGATTGCCCTGCTCGAGAAGCGGCATCCCGCAGCATGCTTCGCTCGTGACGAGCTCGTAGGGGATGTCGTTGTGCGCGAGCACCGCGAGCAGATCGTGGCCGATGCCCGGCTCGTTGTAGTTCACGTAGCAGGTCGCGTAGATCGCGACGCGCCCCGGCGTGCGCCCGCCGTCACGCGGCAGCGGACCGGGCGACCGCTGCGCGGCGCGGCGGAACTTGCGCGGCGCGAACGGCGGCAGCCACGCGTGCCGATCGACGCCGAGCGTCGCTTCGAGCGCACTGCGCACGGGAGGCGTGCGGTTCGCGACATTGACGGCTTGCGTGACGATCGGGATGCCGGCGAAGTAGCCGAGCATGTCGGTGTTCGACAGCAGCTTGTCGCGCAGCTTGACGTCGTTGCGCTTATAGCGCGCGGCCTTCGCCCGCAGCATCAAATGCGGGAAATCCACGTTCCAGGGATGCGGCGGCACGTACGGGCATTTCGTCATGTAGCAGAGGTCGCACAGATAACACTGGTCGACGACCTTGCCGAACGATTTCGGATCGACCGCATGCGCCTCGCCCGTCTCGGTCTCGTCGACGAGATCGAACAGCGTCGCAAACGCGCCGCACAGCGACACGCAGCGCCGGCAGCCGGCGCAGATCTCGAACACGCGGGTAAGCTCGGCGTCGATCGCGGCCTGATCGTAGAACGCGTCCGAGCGCCAATCGAGAGGATGGCGGGTGGGGGCCTCCAGACTGCCTTCTCGGTGGGACATGGGGCAGCTCCATCACGTTGCGCGCGGCCGCGCGCGTTGTGCCGGACCGCACGGCGACGCGCACGCGCTCGCGTGCGGCCGCCTCCGGCTGACGGTACGACGAGCGAACGCTCCGCGCGCCGGCCAGCGGCGCGCTCGGCGCGCTCAGTCGACGAGCGCTTCGAGCGCTTTCGTATACCGATTCGCGTGGCTGCGTTCCGCTTTCGCGAGCGTCTCGAACCAGTTCGCGATTTCGTCCAGGCCCTCTTCTCGCGCGGTCTTCGCCATGCCCGGGTACATGTCGGTGTACTCGTGCGTCTCGCCCGCGATCGCGGATTGCAGGTTCTGGCGGGACGAGCCGAACGGCAAGCCCGTCGCCGGATCGCCGACCGCTTCCAGATACTCGAGGTGGCCGTGCGCGTGGCCGGTTTCGCCTTCGGCCGTCGAACGGAACAATGCGGCGATGTCGTTCTGTCCCTCTACGTCCGCCTTCGATGCGAAATACAGGTAGCGGCGATTCGCCTGCGACTCGCCGGCGAACGCGTACTTCAGGTTCTCTTCGGTCTTGCTGCCCTTGAGCTGTGCCATCTGCGCCTCCGTGTCTCATGCCGACGCGCGCGGCGGCGGGCCGGATGAACGATTGTGGGGAACGATGCGCAGCTCGGCTGCCGCCGCTGGGGCACCGTGCATTTCAATCTAGGCGCTCTCGTGTGCATCCCCCAATAGGCTTTTTCAATGTCGTCGATAGTGCGGCGATGGCGGGAGGCAGCGACGGCAGCCAGGCGATGACGATGCCGCGCCGCATTGCGGCGCGGCACACGTGCGCCTACGATGTCAGCGCGGCGACGCGGGCGCGAGCGGCCATGCGTCGCTGCCCTTCTCGCCCGTCGGCGCGGTCGCGCCCGGCAGCGCCTGCTTGCTGATCGAGCGTCCGCGGTTGAAGTACTTCTCGAGCAGCGCATCGAGGATCGCGACCGTCTCGACGTCCGGCACGCCATCGTAGCGCGACGGCCGGAAGTGCATCTGGAACGCCGATACGACGTTGACCGTCTGTGCGTCGAGCGCGCCCGTCTGCGGCGTGTCGTAGCCGTACGCGAGCAGCTTCGACTGCAGGCTCGCGACGTCGCCCGCGAACGGCCGGTTGGTCCGATAGTAATCGACGGCTTCCACCTCCGGCCACGCACCGATCCGATATTGATCGTAGAGCTTCTTCCACGGGAACAGCGGCCCGGGATCGGTCTTGCGGCCGGGCGCGACGTCCGAATGTCCGACGACTTTGTGCGGCAGCACCTGATGCCGCGCGACGACGTCGGCGGCGAGCGCGCCGAACACCGCGACCTGCGCGTCCGGATACGGATACCAGCGCCGGTTCATCAGCGGCAGGTTTTCGTCTTCCGGCGGAAAACCGAGATTGACGATCTCGATGCCGACCGAGCCCGCGTTGAGCATCCGGTCGCCCTGCCAGTAGCTGACGCCCGCATGCCATGCGCGGCGCGCCTCCGGCACGAGCTCGAATACCTTGAAGCGCTGGCCGTCGTCGGCCGCGTCGGGCACGAGATAGTGCGAACTGACCTGCCGCTGCTGATCGGTCAGCGATGCCAACGAATCCGCGAGCGTCTGCGCCGTGTAGTGCAGCACGAGCGTGCGCACCCGCGAATCCTGATTCGGCGACTGGATCGAGCGGTCGATCGTATAGCTCGCGCCGGCTGCCGCGCCGGACGACTGCGACGTATCCTGCGCGTGCGCGGACGACACGACGCCGTCGCCGTCGCCGCAACCGGCGAGCGGCAGCATGAGCATTCCCATCGGCCATGCCGACGAACGCGCGAGAAAACCGCGCCTGCCCTCGTTGATGATTTTCGCTTGTTGTTCTTCAGCCATACCCTATTCCGTAAGAGTCGTAACTTGCGATTGAGAATCGGCGCGATGCGCCGAGCGATCAGGTTGCGCGATGAAGCGACGCGCGAGCGTGGGAGTCGGCGAGGCAGCGCAAGTTCCGATTCGGAGTGCGACGTATTCGCGGAAAACGGGAAAGCTTCGAAGCGAAGTCGACGATGCGACCGCGTGAAGATGAAGATGCACTGCGTGTCGATATTTCGCGCGGGCGACGCGTGGCGTGTGGTTGCGGCTCGCGGCTTGCGGCTTGCGGCTTGCGGCTTGCGGCTTGCGGCTCGCGGCTCGCGGCTCGCGGCTCGCGGCTCGCGGCTCGCGGCTCGCGGGAGGCTACGTCAAGCGCGTCGCCCTATCGGAACGAAACGACGTCGCCCCGACGGATGGCGGCAACGAGCAACGACTCGCATACGCATCGTCCTACTGATCAATGCCGAAACACGCTATGCGTGGCGACACGACACATGCCGGGGTGCAATGCGCGGGCGGCGACGCGTCACGCACACGCAATCCGCCAATCCGATCCCCCATGATCGCCCCACGACGCATCATCGCTCCGTCGCCCGCGCGAGCAGCATTTCGCGCTCGCGCGCATTGAGCGTCATGTCGGCCGCGCGCCGAAACTCCGCCTGCGCCTCGTCGCGCCGCCCGAGCTTCGCGAGCAGATCGCCGCGCACGCTCGGCAGCCAGTGATAACGCGCGAGCGCCGGATCGGCGGCGAGCGCGTCGACGATTTCGAGCCCCGCCGCCGGCCCGAACGCCATGCCGACCGCGACCGCGCGATTCAGTTCGACAACGGGCGAAGGCGCGACTTGCGCGAGCGCATCGTAGAGCGCGACGATCTGCCCCCACTCGGTGTCGTCGGCGCTGCGCGCACGCGCGTGGCACGCGGCGAGCGCCGCCTGCAGCGCATACGGGCCGCTCGCGCCGCCCAGCGCTTCCGAGCGCGCGAGTGCGGCAAGCCCGCGCCGGATCAGCAGCGGATCCCAGCGGCTGCGGTCCTGATCGAGCAGCAGCACCGGACGCCCTTGCGCATCGATGCGCGCGCGCATCCGCGATGCCTGGATTTCCATCAATGCGACGAGTCCATGGACTTCGCTCTCGTCGGACGCGAGCTCGGCGAGCACGCGTCCGAGCCGCAGCGCTTCGTCGGTCAGCGCGGGACGCATCCAGTCGTCGCCGGCCGTCGCCGAATAGCCTTCGTTGAAGATCAGGTAGATCACTTCGAGCACCGAAGCAAGCCGCGACGCGCGCTCCGGCGCGCGCGGCACCTCGAACGGCACCTTCGCCGCCGACAACGTGCGCTTCGCGCGCACGATCCGCTGCGCGATCGTCGGCTCGGGCGTGAGGAACGCGCGCGCGATCTCGCCCGTCGTCAGCCCGCCCAGCAGGCGCAGCGTGAGCGCGACGCGCGCGCCGGTCGACAGCACCGGATGGCACGCGGTGAACACGAGCCGCAGCAGATCGTCGCCGATGTCATCGTCGCGCGCCGCTTCGAGCACGTCGACGACGTCAGGCGCCACGTGTGCGCCGAGCGCGTCGAGGTCGAGGCCGATCTGCTCGCGCTTGCGCGCATGCAGCGCGTTCTGTCGCAGATGATCGAGCGCGCGGCGTTTCGCGGTTGTCATCAGCCATGCGCCCGGATTCTCCGGCACGCCATCGCGCGGCCAGTGCTCGAGCGCGGCGACGAGCGCGTCCTGCGCAAGCTCCTCGGCGGCGCCGACGTCGCGCACGAGCCGCGCGACGTGCGCGATGATTCTTGCCGCTTCGATCCGCCAGACGGCGTCGATCGCGCGATGAACGGCGGCGTCCGTCATGCGCGCCCTTCCGCGAGCGCCTTCAGGTTCGCGAGCCCCGCGGTGAAATCCGCGCCGACCATCTTGTCGATGCTGAAGAACACCTGCATCAGCTTCGACAGGAACGGCGACGGGCCGCGCATCGCCCACGTGACGACCGTCGCGTCGCCGTCCGGCCGCAGCGTGAATTCCGCGACGTCGTGCGCCTCGAACGGCTTCACGAAATCGAGCCGCATCGTCACGTGCGACGGCGCTTCGAGCTCGGTGATCTCGAAGCGCCCGACGCCGACCTTGTCGCTCGTCCACGCATAGCTCGCGCCGACGCCGGACGTCACCGCGCCGTATTCGCCGCGCAGCGCCGGATCCTTGCGCTCGTACGGATTCCACGTATTGAAGCGGCGCAGGTCCGCCATGTATGGAAAGATGCGCTCGGCATGCGCATCGATCCGCGCGCTGCGCTCGACGCGAAACGTGCCCGGCCGCGACGCCGCATACAGCATCAACAGCAGCGCCAGCGCGACCACCGCCGCGCAGGCGATCACCACGATCTCGACCATCGCCGTCTCCTCTCGCTCGCGTCAGCCGAGCTTGCTGTCGAGCTCGCGGAACCGCTCGACCGCATCGCTCGGCTCGAAGTCGTCGAACTCGAACAACTGCCGCACTTCGATCTCGCCGTCCTCGCGCTCGCCGAACGGCGCGGGAAAACGGCGAGTCCATTCGAGCGCCTCGTCGCGCGACCGCACCTGGATCAGCGTGTAGCCGGCGATCAGTTCCTTCGTTTCGGTGAACGGACCGTCGACGACGATGCGCTTGCCGCCCGAATAACGAACGCGCCAGCCCTTCGACGACGGCTGCAGCCCCGACGCGTCGAGCAGCACGCCCGCCTTCGCCAGTTCTTCGTGATAGGTCGCCATCGCGGCGATCAGGGATTCGTCGGGCATCGCACCGGACTCGCTCGTCGCGTTGGCCTTCACCATGATCATGAAACGCATCGCTCTCTCCTTTGGCAGATGGACGGACGCCTCATCGGGCATCCCGCCCCTACGACGGACAATGCGATCTCCGCTCGACATTCCGCGCGTCGAATTCGGGAAAACCCCTAACGCCGGTTCACGCGCATGACAGGCTTGCACTCGCCGCCCCAAAAGCCAAGCGCAAGAACGAAGACGGGGTGTATTCGCAGCGAGCACGGCGCGGCGATCGGCCCTTCCGGCGACCGGCCCCGCGAAATTCGGGGCGCTTGGCCCGGCCAGGCGACGCACCGCCCTCCTTGCACGGCGCGCCGCAGGAAGCTTCGTTGGCAGGCGGCGTGCAGCGCACGCTCGCAAACCCGTTTAGCGTGAACAGACGCCGGATCGATGCGATACGCGACGCCCGGCGGGCGTCGGTCGGATTCACTCGAACCCGGTCAGGAGAAGCACGGGCCGATCTCGCGCACCTCGACCGAGCACCATTCGGCAGCAGGGCAGCCCTTCGCGATTGCGAGCGCCTCGCCTTCCGTCTCGACGTCGAGCAGGAAGAAGCCGCCGACCATTTCCTTCGCTTCGGCGAACGGTCCGTCGACGAGACGCACTTCGCCGTTGCGCACCTGCACGCGCGTCGACTTGTCGTCGGAGACGAGCGATTCGGCGCCGATCAGCACGCCGCGCGATTGAAGCTCGCCGGCGAAGTGGCGCATCCGCTCGTACAGGATTTCGCCTTCCGCTCGCGTGCGTTCCGCGCGTTGGCCCCGCGGTTCGACGATCAACAACATGTAGCTCATTTGCGTCACCTCCTATGACGACGCCGTCCGGAATCGCTCGATGCGGCCGCATCGAGCCGGCAATCGCTGATGGCCGCGCCTCTATTCTGAGCGGCCGGCGTGCGGCGGTCCATCGGAATCGAAGGCTTGCCTCGCGATGCGCAACCGCGCGGGTGAACGCACGGCCGGCGCGTGAAAGCGCCGGGCGTCACCTCGCCCCGGACGCCGGAAACGGTTCTATCGCGAATCGCCGATCCCGCATCGACGATGCGCCGCGAACACGGCCCGAAAAAACGTGGCCTGATTACATATTCATGTCTATTCTTTACGCAAAACTGTCAACATGCGCCATTAAGCTTTCAGGATTCCCACACAACGGACCGTCCTCATGCGCACCCCGACATCCTTGCTCGCCGCCCTGTCGCTCCTGCCGTCCCTCGCCGCCGCGCCCGCCTTCGCGGCCACCGCCGCGCCCGTCAGCACGAACTGCGGCGGCAGCGCGACGCCGATCGCCGAGATCCAGGGCGCCGGCGCACCGTCTCCGCTCGCCGGCCAGAACGTATCGATCGAAGCCGTCGTCACGGCCGACTTCGGCGGCACCGACGGCTTCGGCGGCTTCTTCGTCCAGCAGGCCGATCCGCAGCGCCGCAACCAGCCCGGCGTGTCCGAAGGCCTGTTCGTCTATGCGCCGAAGGCGCGCGCGCAGGCGGGCGATCTCGTGCATCTGGCGGGCAAGATCGAAGAGAAATACGGGCAGACGCAGCTCACGCTGTCGGGCGGCATCGCGGTCTGCGGGAGCGGCCAGTCGGTCACGCCCGCGACGCTCACGCTGCCTGTCGACAACACGAGCACGTTCGCCGCGTACGAAGGGATGCTCGTGCGGCTGCCGCAGACATTGACCGTCACCGAAGTCTACGAGCTCGGCCGCTACGGCAGCGTGCTGCTCAGCAACGGGCGCCTGCGCACGCCGACGAGCGTCGTGCCGCCCGCGCAGGCGAAAACGGTGGCCGAAGCGAACGCGCGCAACCGGCTGATCCTCGACGACGGCTCGAACAAGCAGAATCCGGCGACCGTCTCGTATCCGGCGCCGGCGCTGAGCGCCGCGAACACGCTGCGCGCGGGCTACACGGTCGGCGGCATCGAAGGCGTGCTGGAGATGCGCTACGGCACGTGGCGCCTGCAGCCGGTGCCGGGCGCGCGCACGCCGGCGTTCGGCGCGAGTGCGAATCCGCGCACGACCGCGCCCGCACGCGATCCGCGCGCGAACCTGCGGGTCGCTTCGTTCAACGTACTGAATTATTTCAACGGCGACGGCACCGGCGGCGGCTTCGACGATCCGAACAACCGCGGCGCGAAGAACTACGACGAGTTCGTCCGTCAGGACGCGAAGATCGTCAGCGCGCTGAAGGCGCTCGATGCCGACGTGATCGGCCTGATGGAAATCGAGAACGACGGCTACGGCGAGCTGAGCGCCGTGCGCCAGTTGGCGGCGAAGCTCGGCGACGGCTGGCGCGTCGTCGATCCGGGCGTCGCGCGGCTCGGCGGCGACGCGATCTCGGTCGCGCTGATCTACGACAGCCGCAAGGTGAAGCCGGTCGGCCAGGCGGCGACGCTCGCGATCGACGACAAGAACCGCCAGCCGCTCGCGCAGACCTTCCGGCCCGTCGGCGGCTCGCGCGCGGTGACGGTGGCCGTGAATCACCTGAAATCGAAGAACTGCCCGGACGCCGCGGGCGACGACCTCGACCAGGGCGACGGCCAGGGCTGCTGGAACGCGACGCGCACGCGCGCGGCCTCGAAGGTCGCCGACTGGCTCGCCCGCACGCCCACCGGCGTGCCGAGCGAAGGCGTGCTGCTGATCGGCGACCTCAACAGCTACACGTACGAGGACCCGGTTCGCACGCTCGAGTCGCGCGGCTACGTGAATCTCGTGTCGAGCAAGATCGGCGCGGGCGCGTACAGCTACGTGTACAACGGCGAGGCCGGCTATCTCGACCACGCGCTCGCGTCGAGCGCGCTCGCGTCGCGCGTGAAGGCGGTGCACGACTGGCACATCAACGCGGACGAGCCGATCGCGCTGCAATACACGCTCGCCTACAAGACCGCCGAGCAGCAGCGCACGTACTACGCACCCGACGCATATCGCTCGTCGGATCACGACCCGGTGCTGATCGACATCGCGCTCGCCGACGAATATGCGGCCGCCGCCTCCCGCAAGGGCGCAGAAATGGCCGCCGCGCATAGTCGGCGCGCCTGGCGGTAACGCATCCGATGTCGCGCCGTTCGTCATGCAGGCCGTGTGACGAACGGCGCGCGGCGCATGGCCGTGCGATGCCGGCGTTTGCGGAAACGGCGCCGGGCATCGAGCGGCCGGTTGCCAATTGCCGGTTGCCGATGCAGAGAAATCGGCCCCTGTGAGTTTTCCTCGTCGCATCGCTTCAACGCATGCCGCTCGCGAACACATTCGACGATTGCGGCGACGAATCCACGATCGATCCGCTCGTGCCGGCGACGTCGGATCGTTCGGCGCGCACACGCGCTGCCGTGCCGACATGACGACGGAATCCTCACGGCGATCGCTTCGCGAAACGCCCGTCCCGCCCCCTCAAGCAATCGCAGCGATGGACGAAACGGTCCGCACAAGAAAAAAGACCGCCGCCAGTGCGCCATCGGAACAAGACACATTTACCGAATGCCGCCACCCAACCCGGAAAAATCTCCCTCTCCAATTCGCATACTTAATCAATTCATGCATCCGATCGCCGCACAAAATGTTGCATTTTCCGCCGAGCCCCGCCCCACAAAGGCTTTGGCCCCGTCACGGCGGCGTGCCGCGGCCGGCGCGCGAAACTCAGGGCCGGATAACGGATCACACGTGAGCAACGCCCGCACATTTCCCTCAAACCGTCAGGAGAACGACCATCATGGCTCTTTCCGACACTGTCGAATACACGCTTGACCGCGGCCTCTCCGAAGCACGACGCGTCGGCCGCCGGTTCGCGCGCGATGCGCGTTCCGCGGCGCGCGACTTGAACGGCGACGTGAAGGACAACATGCGCTCGCTCGTCGACGAGCTCGACGCGCTGCTGAAGGAGGACGGCGACGCCGACGCGCTCCGCAAGCGCCTGCACGGGCGGCTCGAAGCCGCGCGCGACACGCTCGACGACGCATCGTGGCACGCGTCGCGCCGGCTGCGCGAATCCGCCGAGCGCGTGTCGCAGGTCGTCCACGACAATCCGTGGCAAACGGCCGGCATCATCGCCGGCCTCGCATTCGCGGCAGGCATCCTCCTTGCGCGTCGATAAGCGCGGCGCTTTCGCCCGACGTTCAACCATCAATACGGAGGAAGCATCATGCGCAAGACGCTCGTCATGAAGGTCGCGATCGCGACCGTGCTCGGCAGCCTGGCGCTCGCAGGCTGCACCACCACGCCCGACAAGCCGGCGACCGCATCGTCCAACGCGTCGACGCGCGAAGCGATCGACGCGCGCATCAACGCGACGCTGTCGCGCCTCTACTCGACGGTGCCGGGCTCGCATGAACTCGTCTCGAAGTCGCGCGGCGTGCTCGTGTTCCCGAATGTGCTGCAAGCCGGCTTCATCGTCGGCGGCCAGAGCGGCAATGGCGCGCTGCGCGTCGGCGGCGCGACGGTCGGCTACTACAACACGTCGTCGCTGTCGGTCGGCCTGCAGGCGGGCGCGCAGTCGAAGGCGCTCATCTTCCTGTTCATGACGCAGGACGCGCTCGACAAATTCCGCGGCTCGGAAGGCTGGGCCGCGGGCGCCGACGCGTCGGTCGCGCTCGTCAAGATGGGCGCGAACGGCGCAGTCGACACGTCGACCGCGACGGGTCCGGTCGACGTGATCGTCCTGACCAATGCCGGCCTGATGGGCGACCTGTCGGTCAACGGCACGAAGGTCACGCGCCTGAAGCTCTGACGGAACGCGGCGCGGCGCTTCCTCTGCCCGCGCCGCTTTTCGCCCGCGCCGCGGCCGCCCGCCGCGGCACCTTCGATCGCAGCCCGAACGATGCGCGCTCGGGGCGCGGCAACGCACAGTCGCCGCGCGGGACGCGTCAGGCATAATCGATGCGTCACGGCGGGCCGCCGCGGCGCGGCTTGCCGGTCCGATCAACCATCCTCCCCTGAGCACACCATGGATAGCGGGAACGATCACCAAAAATTCTTCCACCTGCTGCTTTTCGTCGTCACCGTCGGTCTTTGCTGGATATTGACGCCGTTCTTCGGCGCGATCTTCTGGGGGACCATTCTCGCGATCCTGTTCCAGCCCGTGCAGCGCTGGCTCGCCGCGCGCTTCGGCAAGCGCCGCAATCTCGCCGCGCTCGTCACGCTGTCGCTCATCATCCTGATCGTGATCCTGCCGCTCGCGTTCGTCGCCGGGACGCTCGTGCAGGAAATCGCGTACGTGTATCAGCAGATCAAGGCGATGCAGCCGAACATGACGCAGTACTTCCAGGACATCATGCACGCGCTGCCGACGTCCGTGCACCGCGTGCTGCACAACTACGGGCTCACCGACATCGCCGGCATCCAGAAGAAGCTGACCGACGGCGCGGCGGCGATCAGCCAGTTCGTCGCGACGCAGGCGCTCAGCATCGGGCAGAACACATTCCAGTTCGTCGTCAGCTTCGGCGTGATGCTGTATCTCGTGTTCTTCCTGCTGCGCGACGGCGGCGAGATCGGCCGCCGCGTGCGGCGCGCGCTGCCGCTCGCCGAAGATCACAAGCAGCACCTGCTGACGAAGTTCACGACCGTCGTGCGCGCGACCGTGAAGGGCAACATCGCGGTCGCGGCCGTGCAGGGCGCGCTCGGCGGCCTGATCTTCTGGATTCTCGGGATCGAAGGCGTGATCCTGTGGGGCGCGCTGATGGCGTTCCTGTCGCTGCTGCCCGCGATCGGCGCGGGGCTCGTCTGGGTGCCCGCCGCCGGCTACCTCGCGGTCACCGGGCAGATCTGGAAATGCGTGATCCTCGTCGCGTTCTGCGTCGGCGTGATCGGGCTCGTCGACAATCTGCTGCGGCCGATCCTCGTCGGCAAGGACACGAAGATGCCCGACTGGGTTGTGCTGATCTCGACGCTCGGCGGAATGGCGCTCTTCGGGATCAACGGCTTCGTGATCGGCCCGCTCGTCGCCGCGCTGTTCATGGCGAGCTGGGACATCTTCGCGCGCACGGAGCAGGCCGACTGGGAATGACGCGTTGACGGTGGCTTCGCGCGCCACCCGACGCACGAACCGGCGCTCGTCGGGATTCCAAACGAAAAACCCGGCCCGGTCTGTCATGTCGTTCGGCCAAGATCAAAAAGGCCGCTCCGGTATCAATCGGAGCGGCCTTTTTCCTGGGTTCTGCAAAGCTAGACCACTGCGAACCACGCTTAACTAAACGGCATGACAGCCTGGGCGGGGTTCTCTGGCGACGCCGAAGTCGGCTCCGATCGGGCCCGAACGACGATGGCAGCCGCATCCGCGCAGCACGACGAAGCGACGCCGCGCGTCGCGCCGCTCACTCGAAGCTCAAGCGCAGATCCTTGACGACGGGCTCCTTGCCCCAGTTGAACGAGCACACGCGTCCGGTTTCGAGGCTCACCGCGTCCGTGCCCTTGCCCTGCGTCTCGCTGATCGGCTGGCACCCGCCCGAAATCGTCACGGTCGGCGTGCCCTGCTTCGACAGCGCAAACTCGATCGCGCCGTCCTCCGGCACCGTGTGCGTGAGCGCGACCTTCTCGACGTAGTCGTCGGGCAGCATGAAAATCGGCGAATCGTCGACCCACAGCGTGTAGTAGTCGTGCTTGAACGGCGTCTGCTCGACGCACATCTTCGACGTGTGCACGCCTAGCTTCTGGGTCTGGCACAGCGGCGCGGCGACGCAGACCGAACCTGCGGCGAGCAGCGGCACGAGCGCCGCCCAGCTTTTCTGGGTTGTTCTTTTCATTTTCGACTCGAAAAGGAATGGCGGAAGGAAGTCATGCCGTTGCGCACGACGCCGCGTGCGCTCTCAGGGCCGCGCACGGCGACCGCTATCTTACAAACGATCGGCCGCGAACAGAAGAGGGGGCGAGCGCGGCGGGCGGGCTCGGATACCGATGCCGATGCCGATGCCGATGCCGATGCCGATACCGATACCGATACCGATGCGGTGAGTGGTGAGTGGTGAGTGGTGAGTGGTGAGTGGTGAGTGGTGAGTGGTGAGTGGTGAGCGGTGAGTGGTGAGCGGTGAGCGGTGAGTGGTGAGTGGTGAGTGGTGAGTGGTGAGCGGTGAGTGGTGAGCGGTGAGCGGTGAGCGGTGAGCGGCGAGCGGCGAGCGGCGAGCGGCGAGCGGCGGGCGGCGGGCGGCGGGCGGCAAGGTTAGTCGAGCTTACCGAGTACGTCGACTCCGCTCGAATTGCCCCGCGCCGCCGATTCTCCCGCCCGCGCGCCACGCTCAGAATGTCGTGCGCATCCCGACCGTCACGCTGCGCCCGCCTTGCGGCGCGATGTTTCGCACAACCGAACTCGCGTAGCGGATGTCCTGATTGGTCAGGTTGTCGCCGCGCAAATAGGCGAGCCAGTTCGTCGCGCCGACGCGGAACTTGTACGTCAGCACGACGCCGAGCGACGTGTAGCCGTCGGTCGCGAGATCGTTGTCGGGCACGCGGTGCTGCGCCCACGCGTGCGTGACCTGCGCACGCGCGCCGAACGGCCCGTAGCCGTAATCGGCCGCGAGCGTCGCGCGCAGCGGCGCGATCCGCGGCAGCGGCTCCCCTGTGTCCGCGTTGCGCGCGTGCGTGTAGTCGGCCGTCAGTTCGAAGTCGACGCGATGCCCGCGCTTCTCGAACGCGCGCCACTTGCCTTCGAGCTCGACACCGTAGAATTCCGCGCGCACGCCGCGATAGACGGCCTCGCGCAGCGCGTCGCCGGCGCCGGCCGCGACGGGCGCGCCTTCGTCGTCGACGAGCCGCCCGGTGTCGTATTCGGCGAGGTAGTTCCGGAAGCGGCTGTAGAACACGCCGACGCTGCCGCGGTTCGGCCCGCTCGCGTAGCGCAGCGCGAGATCGGTCGACACCGCCTTCTCCTTCTGCGCATCCGGCAGGCCGATCAGGTACTGCCCCGTCGCGCCGTGCGGGCCGTTCGCATACAGCTCGTAGAACGTCGGCGCGCGCTCCGTGTACGACACGTTGCCCGCGAGCGACCACGCGGGCGCGAGCTGGTACAGCGCGCCCGCCGACACGCTGCCCGCATTGAAGTCGCGCCCGCGCGCGGAGCCGAACTTGTCGTCGCCGTTCGCGCTCGGGTCGAGCCGCACGTGCTCGATCCGCGCGCCGGCGGTGAGCTTCAGCGCGTCGGTCGCCTGCCACTCCTCGAGACCGAACAGCGCGACGCTCGTCGTGCGCGTCGTCGGCGCGAGCGCTTCGCCGCCGAGCGCGGAGAACGTGTTCTGGCCGACCTGCACGCCGAGCGCGCCTTCGAACGGACCGATCTTGCGGTGCCGCGCCTCGACGCGCGCCTCGTAGCCGTGGTTGCGGAACGTCGTGCCGGTCACGCCGTCCTCGATCTCCTTGTGCAGATAGTTCGTGTAGCCGAAGTCGAATTTCAGCTGCGAGAACGGACCGCGCAGATTGCGCACCTCCGACGCGACCGCGACGCGCTCCTGGCGCATCTGCAGCCGCGCGTCGGTTTCGGCGACCGAGCCGTAGTTCGATTCGTAGCCGCTGTACGACGCGCCGACGTAGCCGTCGGCCCACGTGTACGAGCCGCCCGCCGCGCCGCCGTAGCGGCGGCCGTCGCTGTTCGGCAGCTTGCCGTACGGCTCGCTCGCGTCTTCGCCGTCGAGCGCGCGCTGGCGCGCCGAATGCGCGAAGCCCGGAATCCTCAGTTCGTCGGCCTCGCGGCCGAACGCGTCCAGGTGAAACGCGAAGCGGCCGTTGCCGCCCTCGACGAGCGCCGCGCCCGCGCGCGCGTTGTTCGCACCGCCATAGCTCGCGTCGACCGCCCCCGTGACGCCCGTGATCGCTTCGCGCGGAATCCGGTTGTCGATCGTATTGACGACGCCGCCGACCGCGTTGCCGCCATACAGCAGCGCCGCCGGCCCGCGCACGATCTCGACGCGCTCGACGGTGAGCGGTTCCTGCGGCACCGCGTGGTCGTACGACAGCGACGACGCGTCGTACGCGGCGACACCGTTCTGCAGCAGGCGAATGCGGTCGCCGTCCATACCCCGGATGATCGGGCGGCCGACGAGCGGGCCGTAGGTCGTCGTCGACACGCCGGGCAGGCCGTTCAGTGTATCGCCGAGCGAATCGGTGCCGCGCAGCGTCAGCGCGTCGCCGGACAGCGACGCGGTCGGCGACGTGAGCGCCGACGCGCCGAGCGGATTGGCGGTCACGAAGATCGGCGCGAGCGTCGTTGCCGGCGGTGCGTTCGACGGACGCTCGGCGGACGGCGCGCTCGTCTCGCCGTGCGCGAGGCTCGCGGCGAGCAGCAGCGACAAGGGATGCAGCCTGCGAACGAAAGGCGGCGCGATACGTCGGTGGTCATCCATTGCGGTAATCGGTGTGGTGTTGTCGGGGTGAACGGGATCACGGGTCGAGTCGCGCATCGCATGAGACGATATAACGTATCAAATTCTGCGCGCACGACGGCCCGTGGCGAAACGCATCGGCAGTCCGTCGGCGGGCGCGGCGATGCAGTTCCGGCCAGCGAGCGAGCATGCGATGGATCGGATATGTTATATCATTTCAATTTTTGTAACAAATCCCTTACGACGCAGATGGGCGGCGCTGAATCGTCGGCGCCCCGCTGTTTTGCGCCGCCTCGGCTTGCTCCGTTCGTCGCCGGACCGGCCCGTTCCGAGCGCTTCGCCCGCCCGCATCGCCTTTCATGCCGCCGCGCTGCCGGCGCTTTTTCGATGTCCGCCCGCACATGCATAACCCATGCGTGGATCACGGGCCCGACCGCGCCGCAGATTCGCCGCATCGGACGCCAGATGCTTGCGCCGCCCGCCGTCGAGGGCGCGCGCCGTCCGGGCCGCTCGCGTCGACGTGGTATCGTCGAGCGCTCGCAAACCGACGAAATCCTTTCAGCTTCACGCATGCATCCTTTCCGATCGATCCTTCCGCTGGCCCTGTTGACGGCCGTCGGGCTCCTCGCGACCGACCTCTACCTCCCCGCCGTGCCGTCGCTGCCGCAGCAGCTCGGCGGCTCGATCGAAAGCGCGCAGGCGACGCTCGCCGTGTTCTCGGCCGCGCTCGCCGTCTCGCAGCTTGTCTGGGGCGCCGCCGCCGATCGCTTCGGGTATCGCCGCTCGCTCGCGTTCGCGGTGCTGCTGCAGCTCGCCGCGGGCGCCGTCTGCGCACTCGCGCCGTCGATGGGCGTGCTGATCGGCGCGCGCGCTGTGCAAGGCTTCGGCGTCGGTGCGGCGACGGTCATCGTCCCCGCGATCGTCAGACAGTCGTTCGGCGACGGCGGCGCGGTCCGCGCGCTCGCATGGCTCGGCATCATCGAGAGCGCGGTGCCGGGGCTCGCCCCCGTCGTCGGCGCGGCGCTGCTCATCGTCGCCGACTGGCGGACGAGCTTCTGGATCATCGTCGTGCTTTCCGTCGTCGCGGCGCCGCTCGTGTTCCGCGTGATTCCCGCCGCTTCGTCGACGCACGCGCCAGCGCGCGCGGACGCGGGCAGGCGCGCGGGCGGCTATCGGCGTCTGCTGCGCTCGCCCGTCTATCTCGGCTACGCGCTGGGTCACGCGCTGTGCTTCGCCGCGCTGCTCGCGTTCGTCGCGAGTGCGCCGCAGGTCGTGGAGATCTGGCTCGGCGCGGGGCCGTCGACGTTCAGCCTGATGCAGGCCTGCGGCGTCGTGGCGTTCATGCTGACCGCGTCGCGCAGCGGCAGATGGTCCGACGCGCTCGGACTCGACCGGATCATCTCGCTCGGCGCGCTGCTGCAGCTCGCGGCGGCGGCCGCGTTCCTGCTGCTCGCCCATCTCGAGTTGCGCTCGACGGCGCTCGTCGTTGCGTCGTGGATGCTGTTCTGCGGGTCGCTCGGCTTGCGCGGACCAGCGTCGATGGCGCGTGCGCTCACGGCCGAGCCGTCGATCGCCGGACGCGCGGCCGGGCTGCTGATGTTCTTCGGCCTCGGCGCCGCCGCGCTCGCGACGCAGGCCGTTGCGCCGTTCCTGCATCTCGGGCTCGCGCCCGTCGCATGGATGTGCACGGGCTTCACACTCGCGAGCGGCGCGGTGATCCTGTGGGGAATCGCGATGCGAGCGAAGCACCGCGACATCGCGGCGGGCTCGGCCGCGCGATGAAAGTGGTCTGAGCGGCGGAAAAGCCGTGCGGGCGCGCCGGAAGCGGCGAAGACGGCGCAGCGTGCGCGCGGCGCTGTCGGCCGCGCAGGTCGGCGCAACGACGCACCAAGGTGCCTGTGGGTCGGCGCTCCAAAGTCTCGAACGCGCAAAGCCCCGCAGCATTCGAAACCGTTGCTGTTGAAATCGCTACGCCGCCGAAGCAGCCCACACGGTCGAAGCCGTCGATGCAGGCGTGAGACGACAAATCCGGCCAATCCGGCCAATCCGGCCAATCCGGCCAATCCGGCGCCGGCAGCATATCGAGCCCCCGCTGTAACGAGCGGTAAGTTGTCTTAATTTGCCGAAATTGACTTGGTTCGGCCGCTTCTCAACAATGAACACTGCTTAG
Organism: Burkholderia sp. ABCPW 14; assembly: GCF_001523835.1. Classification (NCBI taxonomy): domain Bacteria; kingdom Pseudomonadati; phylum Pseudomonadota; class Betaproteobacteria; order Burkholderiales; family Burkholderiaceae; genus Burkholderia; species Burkholderia sp. ABCPW 14. The sequence goes on from NZ_LOVS01000006.1 coordinate 75,817, forward strand.
GATGTCGTGCCTTCCCGTCTCGGGACGCGCGGCGCGCCAAAGCGGCCAGACTCCAGTCACTCTCCCCCCTGACTGGAATTCCCGCGCCACGGACGGCAAGCCTCCGTGGCGTCTTTTTGTCGGCATGCGTCCGGCCCGTTGCAGTGCATCGCATCGGCGATTTCGCCGTCGGTCCGTCGCATGCGGCGCCCACATTGCGCATCAATGCCCTTGCGCGCCGCGACCCGGCGCGCTTCCGCCAGGCACCGCATCCGGCACGTCACGATCGACACACGGCAACGCGCCACATGCGCCGCACGCGCATCCGGTCCGCTCACCTCGCATGCGAGACGTACCTTGCGCCGCAAGCCTCGCGTGCCGCGGCGCACCCGCCGCGCGTATCCGGCAATCACGCCGCGTCAACCGCCTCGGCGGCGTGACGCATCCGCGCGAAGCTCGCGCAGCAGGCGACGCAAGCGAAAGCGCTGCCCCCCACAGCGCGACGACCGCGCCCGTTGCGCCCGCGGCGGTGAAGCATGCGGCGACGAGCGCCGCGCAAACGCCGGCCACGCGCAACGTCCGCGACCGCTCCGCTCGCCCGCGTCGCGCGATCGACTGGCAGTACGCGTCGCGCCCGGTCCGACATCGCGCGCGGCTCGGCACTCCCCCGCTCATGCCACCGCCTCACGCTGCCGCGTCACGCCTGCGGATCGACCCGCAGCACGAGCTTGCCCCGATGGCTGCCGTCGAACAGCCGGTTCAGCACGTCGGGCGCGTTGGCCAGTCCGTCGACGACGGTTTCCTCCGCCTTCAGCCGGCCGTCGCGCAACCAGCCCGCGAGCGTCGCGACCGCTTCGCGGCCCTTTCGATAATCGAGGATCAAGAAGCCGCGCATCGTCAGCCGCTTTGCGATCAGCACGCTGACGTCGTCGGACGGGCGGCCGCTGTTGTAGTTCGCGATCACGCCGCACAGTGCGACGCGCCCGCCGATCACCATCCGCGACAGCACCGCGCGCATGATCTCGCCGCCGACGTTCTCGAAGTTCACGTGCACGCCGTCGGGCGTCGCGTCCTTCAGCGCGCGCTTCCAGTCGTCGGCCTTGTAGTCGACGGCCGCGTCGAAGCCGAGCACCTCGGTCAGATAGCGGCACTTGTCCGCGCCGCCCGCGATCCCGACGACGCGCGCGCCATGGATCTTGCCGATCTGTCCCGCGACGGAGCCCACTGACCCCGCCGCCGCCGACACGACGAGCGTCTCGCCCGGCTGCACCGGCGCGATCTCGGTCAGCCCGTAGTACGCAGTGAGCCCGCTCATCCCGCATGCGCCGAGGAGGCGCGGCAGCGGCAGGCCCAGCGCGGCGGGCAGCTTCGTGTACTGCGCGGCCTCGTCGGCGCGCACGTGCGCGTAGTCCTGCCAGCCGACGAGCCCCTGCACCAGATCGCCCTCGGCGAAGCCCGGCGCGTTCGACGCGACGACGCGCCCGATGCCGAGCGCGCGCATCACGTCGCCGATCGCGACGGGCGGCAGGTATTGCGGGATGTCGCTCATCCAGACGCGATTGGTCGGATCCATCGACAGATACAGCACGCGCACGAGCATCTCGCCCGGCCCGAGCGCCGGCAGCGGCGCTTCGACGAGCGTGAAATGCTCCTGGCCGACGCGCCCGTCGGGGCGCGCCTTCAGACGCAACTGGCGATTGACGGATGTGGACATGGACGTCACCTTCAGGATTTCGATGATTTCGATGAGTGGAAAGATGCGGGGGCGCGCGAACGTTGCGAGCGCGCCGCTGTCGCATTGCCGCGATCCGCGATCCGCGATCCGCGATCCGCGATCCGCGATCCGCGATCCGCGATCCGCGATCCGCGATCCGCGATCCGCGATCCGCGATCCGCGATCCGCGATCCGCGATCCGCGATCCGCGATCCGCGATCCGCGATCCGCGATCCGCGATCCGCGATCCGCGATCCGCGAGCTACGCCACCGGGATGCTTCAACGCCGCCAGCGTCGCAGGAAACCGCCGCCCGCGCATGCACGCGATTTCAGACTGCGCACATCCCGCCGTCGATCACGAGCTCCGCGCCCGTCACGTAGCGGCTCTCGTCGGATGCGAGATAGACGGCCGCATACGCGACGTCGTCGGGCTCGCCGAGCCTGCGCATCGGCACGCCGCGCGCGAGCTTGCGCGCCGCCTCCTTCTCGCCGAGTTGCTGGACGAGCGGCGCGACGATGCCCGTCATGATGAACGACGGATGGATCGAGTTGCAGCGCACGTCGGTCTGCCGGCGCGCGCAGTCGATCGCGATCGACTTCGTCAGCGACGCGACCGCCGCCTTCGACGCGTTGTACGCGGTGTAGTCGGGCTCCTGCTTGAACGCGGCGACCGACGAAATGTTGACGATCGACGCGGGCGCGCCCGCCTCCAGATACGGCAGCGCGTGCTTCGTGCCGAGCACGATGCTCTCGACGTTGATCGCCATCACGCGCCGCCATTCGCCGCGCTCGATCTGCCCGATCGCGCCGAACGAGCCGACGCCCGCGTTGTGCACGAGCACCGACAGCCCGCCCAGCACGTCGTTCGCCTGCGCGAGCCGCGACTGCCATTGCGCTTCGTCGGCGACGTCCTGCACGGCCGCCCACGCGAGCCGCTCGCCCGCCGCTTCGTTCAGCTCGGCCGCGAACGCGTCGAGCACCGCCGCGTCGACGATGTCGGTCAGGAACACTTTCGCGCCCTGCTCGGCCATCCGCCGCGCGATCGCGCGCCCGAGGCCGCCCGCCGCGCCGGTGATGAACGCGCGCTTGCCGGCGAGACGCGGCGTCAAGTTCTTCGTCATGAACCCTCCTGGTTGTTTCGATGCTCGCGCGCACGTGCGGCCGCGCGCACGCGTGAAGCAGAAATGATGGGCGGTGCGTGCGCGCCCCGCCGTCAGACGGACAGATAGCCGCCGTCGACGTTGAGCACCGCGCCCGTCGTATAGCTCGACGCCGCCGACGCAAGATACAGCACCGCGCCCGCCATCTCCGACGGCTGCGCGGCGCGCCGCATCGGCACGTGCGCGAGCACCTGCTTCAGCACATCGGGCGTCTGCGTCAGCGCCGACGCGAATTTCGTGTCGGTCAGCCCCGGCAGCAGCGCGTTGCAGCGCACGCCGCTCGCCGCGCATTCGATCGCGAACGCCTTCGTCATCGAGATCACCGCGGCCTTCGTGATCGAGTAGATGCCCTGCCAATAGCCGGGAATCACGCCGTTTACCGACGCGACGTTGACGATCGATCCGCCGCCGCCCTTGCCCATCAGCTTCGCGCCGCGGCTTGACATGAAGAAGTAGCCGCGGATGTTCACGTCGACGGTCTTCTGGAACGCGCCGAGGTCCGTGTCGACGATCGGCCCGTAATACGGATTCGTCGCCGCGTTGTTGACGAGCACGTCGAGCCGCCCGTGCTTCGCTTCGAGCGCGGCGAAGAGCGCGTCGATCTGGTCGAGCTCGCCGATGTGGCACGCGGCCGCCTCGGCCGAGCCGCCTGCTTCGACGATCTCGTCGGCGATCGCGCGGCAATCGTCGATGCGCCGGCTCGTGACGACGACGTGCGCGCCGGACGCGCCGAGCAGCTTCGCGGCGTCCGCGCCGATGCCGCGGCTTCCGCCGGTGACGACGGCGATCTTTCCGGACAGGTCGAACAGGTTGGGTGCGGTCATGGAGAATATCCTGCAATCGATGAAGGAAAAAGGAATCAGCGATGCGTGACGAGCCGCTCGCCGTCCGCGCCGTCGAGGTGCGGCCAGCCGTTGTACGTCATCACGCGCGCGCCGCCGCGGCCGATCCGGATTCGGCTCACGCTCGTGTTGACGAGCGGCCACGCGAGCTCGAAGCTGCGCTCGACGGGCACGCCGAGCAGCGCCGCGACGATCACGCCGATCGGCCCGCCCGACGTGAACGCCCAGATCTCGCGCGACGGCTGCCGCGCGAGCGCGTCCCATGCCGCGAGCGTGCGTTCGCGGAAATCGGGCCACGGGCAGCCGTAGTCGCCGTCGTGCGCGCCGCCCGTCCAGCGCGCGACGGCCGCCGCGAACAGCGCCTGGAACGCGCGGCGCGGATCGGCTTCGCCCGCCATCGCGCGCAACAGCGCGTCGCGCGACGCGAGCTCGGGCCGGTGGCGCACGATCAGCTCGTCGGCGTCGAGTTCGTCGAGGCCGGCGAGCGCGAGCCGCGGCGCATCGACGCCCGCCGCGCGCGCGCAGCCGTCCGCCGTCTGCGCGTGGCGGCGCAGCGTGCCCGTCGCGATCAGCTCGGGCCGCCGCGCGCCGCGCGCCATCCATGCGCCGAGCCGCGCCGACTGCGCGTCGCCGAGCGGCGACAGGCAGTCATAGTCGGCCGCGTCGAAGCTCGCCTGCGCGTGGCGAATCAGGAACAGCTCGGTCATCGCGCGCGCCCGGCCGCCGCGATCACGCGCCGGCAGCGCTCGCCGAGATAGCGGACCGCCGCGCCGAAGCCCGCGAACTGCTCGTTCGTCGTGTGGCCAAGCACGAAGCGCCGATAAATCTGCTGCGCGATCACCATCAGCCGGAACAGACCGAACACTTCGTAGAATTCGAAGCCGCCGACGTCGAGCCCCGTGCGCGCGCCGTAATAGCTGACGACCTCGCGGCGCGTCATCATCCCGTCCGCGTGGGTCGGCTGGCGGCGCATCGCGACGAACGCGGGATCGTCGTCGGCCTGCACCCAGTATGCGAGCGAGCCGCCGAGGTCCATCAGCGGATCGCCGAGCGTCGCCATCTCCCAGTCGAGCACGCCGACGATCGACAACGGATCGGCCGGATCGAGCACGACGTTGTCGAAGCGATAATCGTTGTGGATCACGCAGATACGGCGCTCGCGCGCCGGACGGTTGCGCTCGAGCCACGCGAGCACGTCGTCGCACGAATTCGTGCCGTCGGTGAGCGCCTTGCGCCAGCGCTCGCCCCAGCCGCTCAATTGCCGCGCGACGTAGCCTTCGCCCTTGCCGAGCGCCGCGAGTTCCGCGCGCGACGCGTCGATCGCGTGCAGCTCGATCAGGCGATCGACGAAGCTCTCGCACAGCTTGCGCACGCCGTCGCGGCCGAGCGCCAGTTCGGCCGGCAGTTCGCGTCGCAGGATCACGCCGGCGATGCGCGCCATCACGTAGAACTCGCTGCCGAGCACCGCGGGATCGTCGCAATGCGCGAGGATCGCCGGCACGTAGCGATAGTCGGGCTCGAGCGCCGCCATCACCGCCGCTTCGCGCAGCATGTCGTGCGCGGCGCCCGCCTTCGCGCCGGCGGGCGGCCGCCGCAGCACCATTTCGCGGTCGCCATAGCCGATCAGGTAGGTCAGGTTCGACGCGCCGCCGTGGAACTGCCGGATTCGCGGCTCGCCGGCCAGGCCCTCGATCCGCGACTTCAGATACGCGTCGAGCTTCGCCGCGTCGAGCCGGTCTTCGTCGCGCACGTCGCGCGCATCGTCGAGACGCACGCTCATGCGACCTCCGCGGCGGCGAGCTGCCGCTTCACCTCGAGCTTCGCGACGACCGCGCGATGCACCTCGTCCGGCCCGTCCGCGATGCGCAGGATGCGCGCGTACGCGTAGAGCGCCGCGAGCGGGAAGTCGTTCGACAGGCCCGCGCCGCCGTGGATCTGGATCGCCGCGTCGGCCGCCTGCTGCGCGACGGTCGGCACGACGACCTTGATCTGCGAGATGAGCGACAGCGCCGCCTTCACGCCCTGCGTGTCGATCGTCCAGGCGGCCTTCAGCGTCAACAGGCGCGCCTGCTCGATCGCCATCCGCAAGTTCGCGACGATGTCGCCGTTGCCGCCGAGCTTGACGAGCGGCTTGCCGAACGCGGTGCGCGTCGTCGCGCGCGCGCAGAGCAGCGTGAGCGCCTTCTCCGCCGCGCCGAGCGCACGCATGCAATGGTGGATGCGGCCCGGCCCGAGCCGGCCCTGCGCGATCTCGAAGCCGCGGCCCGGCCCGAGGATCACGTTCGACGCCGGCAGCCGCACGTTCGCGAAGCTGACTTCGCCGTGGCCCGACGGCTCGTCGTATGCGTTGAACACGGGCAGCATCCGCTCGATCGTCACGCCCGGCGCGTCGAGCGGACACAGCACCATCGTGTGCCGGCGATGCGGCTCCGCGTCCGAATCGGTGAGCCCCATGAAGATCACGACGCGCGCGAGCGGATGGCCGATGCCGGTCGACCACCACTTCCGGCCGTTCAGCACGACTTCGTCGCCGTCGATCGTCGCCGTCGCCCGCATGTTCGTCGCGTCCGACGACGCGACCTCAGGCTCGGTCATGCAGAACGCCGAACGGATCTCGCCGGCGAGAAGCGGCTCGAGCCAGCGGCGGCGCTGCTCGGGCGAGCCGTAGCGCGCGAGCACTTCCATGTTGCCGGTATCGGGCGCGTTGCAGTTGAACACTTCGGGCGCGATGAACGAATGCCCCATCAGCTCGGCGAGCGGCGCGTACTCGACGTTCGGCAGCCCCGCGCCGCCGTGCTCGACGTCCGGCAGGAACAGATTCCACAAGCCGGCTGCGCGGGCCTTCGCCTTCAGCGCTTCCATCACGTCGGGCTGCCGCCAGCCGCGCCAGTCCGCGCCGCCCGCCAGTTGCTCGAGGTAGCGCGCCTCGGCGGGCGCGATCTCGTCGCGCATGAAGCCCGCGATGCGCTCGCTCAGTTCTCGGCAGCGGGCCGAGGGAGAGAAATCCATGGCGTCTCCGTATGGTCGGTTCGAATGGAGACGAGCGTACGCGATCCTCGACAATCGATGAAATGAATATTTATTATGCGAGGACATAGACATCATTGATGGGTTTGCGCAACCGCGCGAGCCGCCCGGACACGCCGATGCAACCCGACCACCGACTCGACCTGAACCTGTTCCGCGTGCTCGACGCGGTCTACGTGCACGGCGGCATCAGCGCCGCCGCGCGTGCGCTGCACCTGACGCAACCGGCCGTCACGCACGCGCTGAACCGGCTGCGCGCGCACTTCGGCGATCCGCTCTTCGTGCGGCAGGGCAACAAGGTCGTGCCGACCGAGCGCACCCGCGCGGTGATCGCGGACGTCCAGCTGCATCTGAAGGGCCTGCAGGACGCGGCGCGCGCGCAGACGCGCTTCAGCCCGGATGCGCTCGACATGCGCTTCGTCGTCGGCGTGCGCGACGTGCTCGAATCGATCGCGCTGCCGCAGCTCGTCGAGACGATCGCGCGCGACGCGCCCGGCGTGCGGCTCGTGAGCCGGCGCGTGCCCGTCGCCGACATCGAGCGCGAGCTCGGCAGCGGCGATCTCGATCTCGCGATCGAGCGCCGCGTGTCCGCGGGGCCGCGGATCGTCGGCGAATACGTGGTCGACGACACGCTCGTCGTCGCGATGCGGCGCGACCATCCGCTCGCGGGCGCGCCGCTGCGCCGCGCCGACTATTTCGCCGCGCGGCACGTGACGGTGTCGCCGCTCGGCGAGCCGCACACGCTCGACGTACTGCTCGGCGCCGACGGCCGCTTCCGGCAGATCCAGCTCGTCTGCCAGCACTATTTCGCGGCGTGCCAGATCGCGGCGTCGGGCGATTTGCTGCTGACGCTGCCGCGCTCGTACGCACTCCGGATGACGCGGCTGCTGCCGATCGCGACCCAGCCGCTGCCACTGCGGCTAAAACCGTATCCGATCCTCGCGTACTGGCACGAGTCACGCGAGCTCGACCGCGCGCACCAGTGGTTCCGGCAGCGCGTGATCGACGTCGTGCGCGAGGCGTCGTCGCATCCGGCGGGTGCGTAAGGGCCGCTGCAGGCCGGCGCGAAGCCGTTTATGCTCGCGAATCGAGGCCGGCATGCCGGCCGATCCCTCCCTTGACACCGAGAACACGCCATGCCGCTCATCCACGCCTCAGCCGAAATGGCGCCCGACGCGCCGAACTACGTCGTCGACATCGCTGCCGGCTCGCACCGCCTGCAAGGCGACGAGAACGAGCACGAAGGCGGCGGCAACGTCGGGCCCGCGCCGTACGAGCTCGTGCTGTCTGGGCTCGCCGCGTGCACCGTCGCGACGCTGCGGATGTACATGCAGCGCAAGGACTGGCCAGCCGCGCGCCTGTCCGCGCGCGCCGAACTGCATGTCGACCGCGAGGGCGCGCAGTATGTGCGGCGCACGATCGTCGTCGACGGCGCGCTCGACGACGCGCAGCGCAAGCGGCTCGCGGAGATCGCCGAGAAGACGCCGGTCACGCTGTTCATCAAGCGCGGGACACGGATCGAGACGACGTTGAAGTGATGCGCGCTACGGTGCGGTGCGGCATTGCGCGGCGCGGCGCCGCGCCGCGTTACGGTTACAGCCCGAGCGCCGACAGATCGAGCTTGCCGTCCTTGACGGGCGGACACCAGAAGAACGAGCCGGTGATCGGCTGCGTGAAGCGGAACAGGCCGTCGTGCACGCTGTCGGTCGCGCCGATCATCCGGCGCATCTGCACCTCGAACGCGCGGAACGAATGCCCGAACGCGACGAAATACAAGCCGGCGCGGCGTTCGTCCGCCCACGGCGACGAGCGGCGCAGCACCTTCGCCTCCGGCGTGAAGCTCTCCTGCTCGGTACGCTTCACATGCGCGTACGCGGGCGCGTCTTCGAGCTCTTCGTTGTCGTCCTTGCGGCGGCCGATGATCCGGTCCATCTCGTCGCCCGGAATCTCGCGCATCTTGCCGAAATCGTGCACCCATTGCTGGACCGCGACGAAGCTCGCGCCGTCGAGCCCCGCGCCCTTGCCGGACACGAACGCGGTTTCGAGCGCCTCGTCGCCTTCCGGGTTCTCGGTGCCGTCCTCGTAGCCGGACAGGTCGCGATCGTCCGCATAGCGGAACGCATTCGCCGCGACGTCGAGCCCGAACGCGGGCGCGACGAGTTGCTCGATGTCGCGCGAGCGCACGGTCGCCGCGCCGAGATCGTCGGCGCGCAGCCAGACCCACAGCGCGGCGGGCGTCGACGGCACCGGCGCACCCGGCACCGACAGCTCGGGAAACTCCTTCAGGCCGTCGATCTTCTTGTCGAGCGCGTGCACGAGCGACGGCCCGATGCCGATCACCGTGTCGACGCCGTCGACCGCGTCGCGCAGCGCGGCGAGCACGCTCGCCGCATGCTCCGGATGCACGATCCGGAAGGACAGGTAACGGCTCGCGGCCGGAATCGGAGCCAGAATGCCTTGCTGAAAGTCGCTCATCGTTTCCTCGATGCAATGTTCGGTTCTACAGGGGGACGCCGGATTGTCCCATAACGTCCGGGACAGGCTGATTGTCGGGGACACGCCCGTCGGGGACATGGCCGTTTGCGACATGCGCGTCCGCGACTGCTCGCCCGGGATGGGCTCGTTGGAGGCATGCCAGATCGTTGGGACATGCCCATCCGCGGCATGCGCGTCCGCGCGCCGAGGCGCAAGCGCACACGTACACCGTCGATACGCGTGCGCGGCGCGATGCGATGCGATGCGCGCACGACGATGCCCGATGTTAACCCACGCCTTCCGGCCCCATCGCACGCGGCGCGCCACGACGCCGCGCATCGCCCGTATCGAATCGGCAACATCCATTCGTCTGACATTGCAGCAACGCGAAACGGCCGCTAGAATCGCTACACGAGTCGAATTTCAGCTCGCCTTCATTTCACCCACTCAACGCTCGAAGGAGGTGCCGGATGTCGCGAATGCATGTCACCTCCCCGACGGCAGTTCCACGACGCGCGTTCTAAGTCGCCGTCTCCGCGGGCCGCTCTCCGGCCCGCACCGCTTCCGGACAATTTCTCGCCTTCGTTTCGTGCGCTGACGCGCAGCGGCGTCCGTCCGGCTTTCGTTTCGAACAACAATCGACAAGTCCCGTTCGCCACGAGCGGCCGGGCCCCGATAAATGGTCCAGAAAACTAGCAATCCGGGTGGGCGGGCGTTTGCCGACGTGCTCGCGTTCACCTTCCGGCACTGGCGCGCGCAACCCGCGCGCATCGGCGCGATCGCCTTCTTCGCGCTCGCCACCGCGCTCGGCGACGTGCTGACGCCGCTCTTCGCGGGATACCTCGTCGACGCGCTGTCGCACGGCGTCGCGGCCGCGGACAAGGCCGACGCCTGGAGCCGCGCGCTGCACGCGTTCGGCATGCTGATCGGCATCGGCGTCGCGTGCACGCTGCTGCGGCAGGCGGCGTTCCGCCACATCATCGTGCTGACGCTGAAGATGATGAGCGAAATCGCGGCGAACGCGTTCCACCGCGTGCAGCGCTTTTCGACCGACTGGCACGCGAACAGCTTCGCCGGCTCGACCGTGCGCAAGATCACGCGCGGCATGTGGGCGATCGACTTGCTCAACGACACGCTGCTCGTCGCGCTGCTGCCGTCCGTCGTGATGCTGGCGGGCGCGACGCTGCTGCTCGGCGCGCACTGGCCGGTGATGGGCGCGGTGGTGGGCGGCGGCTCGCTCGTCTTCATCGCGGTGACGGTCACGATGTCGCTGCGCTTCGTCGCGCCCGCCGCGCGGCTCGGCAACCTGTGGGACACGCGAATGGGCGGCGCGCTCGCCGACGCGGTGAGCTGCAACCCGGTCGTCAAGGCGTTCGGCGCGGAGACGCGCGAGGAAGCGCGGCTCGACCACGTCGTGTCGAAGTGGCGCGCGCGCACCCGCCGCGCGTGGCGGCGCGGCACGCTGAACGGCGGCGTGCAGGGCGCGATGCTCGTCGCGATGCAGGCCGCGATCCTCGGCGCGGCGCTGTGGCTGTGGGCGAACGATCGCGCGAGCGTCGGCGACATCGCGTTCGCGCTGACGACGTTCCTCGTGCTGCAAGGCTATCTGCGCGACATCGGCATGCACATCCGCAACCTGCAGCGCTCGGTCAACGACATGGAAGAACTCGTGTCGCTCGAGCGGCAGCCGCTCGGCATCGATGACAAGCCGGGCGCGAGGCCGATCTCGATCGTGCGCGGCGAGATCCGCTTCGAGCACGTGACGTTCGGCTACAGCGGCGCGCACGCGAAGCCGCTCTACGACGATTTCTCGATCCGGATCGCGCCGGGCGAGCGGGTCGGGCTCGTCGGGCATTCCGGGTCGGGCAAGACGTCGTTCATCAAGCTGATCCAGCGGCTCTACGACATCGACGGCGGCCGCATCGTGATCGACGGGCAGAACATCGCCGACGTCACGCAGGAATCGCTGCGCAGCCAGATCGCGATCGTCCAGCAGGAGCCGTTGCTGTTCCACCGGACGCTCGCCGAGAACATCGCGTACGCGCGGCCCACCGCGACACGCGACGAGATCGTGCGCGCCGCGCGGCTCGCGAGCGCGCACGACTTCATCGCCGCGCTGCCGCAGGGCTACGACACGCTCGTCGGCGAGCGCGGGATCAAGCTGTCGGGCGGCGAGCGGCAGCGCGTCGCGATCGCGCGCGCGTTCCTCGCCGACGCGCCGGTGCTGATCCTCGACGAAGCGACGTCGAGCCTCGACAGCGAAAGCGAAGTGCTGATCCAGCAGGCGATGGAGCGGCTGATGGTCGGACGCACGACGCTCGTCGTCGCGCACCGGCTGTCGACGGTGCGCGCGCTCGACCGGCTGATCGTGCTCGACAAGGGGCGCGTGATCGAAGAAGGCAGCCACGACGCGCTGATCCGGCTCGAAGGCGGCGTCTACCGGCGGCTGTTCGAGCGGCAGGCGCTCGAACTCGCGAAGGGCCTGATCGAGCAGACGAGCGGCGACGTCTCCGACTGGCTGCGCGACGCGCATGACGGACGCGACGAGCGCAACGAGCGCGGCGAACGCGACAAGCCCGGCGTGCTCGACGGGCACGACGCACGGCGCTCGCGCGGCGCGTTCGACGGCGGGCGAATCGACGATTCGGCGGTCGCCGTCGAGAAGTAGCGGCAGTCGCGACGCGGGCGGCGCGGCTGTGCGCGAGCGCGGTCGCGGTCGCGTCGCATCGCTTGGCGTCGCGTTGCTTGGCGTCGCGTTGCTTGGCGTCGCGTTGCTTGGCGTCGCGTTGCTTGGCGTCGCGTTGCTTGGCGTCGCGTTGCTTGGCGTCGCGTTGCTTGGCGTCGCGTTGCTTGGCGTCGCGTTCGCGCGATGCGCGACACGCGACACGCGACGTGTACACACATGCGCAATCGCGTTGCTCCAGCTCGACTCACACGAACAACGCACAGAGTCGCGACGATCGATCCATGCGGTCGAAACGCGCCTGGGTTGAAACGCAGCGAACCAAGTCGAGCCGCGAGGGGCGGCATCGCTTCGAAGCCACCGCTACCCGCGCGGCCGCAGGCCCGCGATCCGGCGGCGCCCACCCGCGTCGCCCCTCTCCGCCCCCTTGCGACTCCCCCAATCCGTCAACCAACCACCCGCATCACCCCGCGGCCCAGCTCCGCTCCAGCGCCGCCGCGACACGCGCGACCACCTGCTCGCGCCGCGCGAGCACCGGCTTCGACCGCTCGCGCACGCGCTCGACGATCCGCGCCGGCGCGGTGTCTGGATCGCCCGATTCGAACGGCGGCGCCGGCGCATATTCGAGCTGCAACTGCACCGCCTGCGCGTCGTCCTCGCCGACGAACTCCGCCGCGAGCGTCAGCGCGAAATCGATTCCCGCGGTCACGCCGCCGCCCGTCACGAGATTCCCGTCGCGCACGACGCGCTCGCGCACCGGAATCGCGCCGAGCGGCGCGAGCAGCGAATGGGACGCCCAGTGCGTCGTCGCGCGCCGGCCGCGCAGCAGGCCCGCCGCGCCGAGCACGAGCGCGCCCGTGCAGACCGACGTCACGTAACGCGCTTGCGCCGCATGCCGGCGGATGAACGCGAGCGTGTCCGCGTCCTCCATCAGATCGGCGACGCCCGCGCCGCCCGGCACGCAGATCACATCGAGCGGCGGACAGTCGTCGAACGTCGCGTTGGGCGCGAGCACGAGCCCGCTGCTCGCGGCCACCGGCTCGCGCGTCTTCCAGACGAGCCGCACCGTGACGCCGGGCAGCGACGCAAACACGTCGTGCGGCCCCGTCAGATCGAGTTGCTGCACTTGCGGAAACAACAGTAATCCCACTTCGATGGCCATTGCGATCCTCCTCCTTGTTGCATGCCGTCACGCCGGCCCGAACGCCCGCGCAGCACCGTGGACAACCCGACTGTACGCAAGTACCGTATGGCGGATATGCCAAAGTCCCCACGATTCCTGCCAGCCGCGCCTGCCGCCGCCGAGCGCCGCGCCGTGCACGTGCTCGCGTTCGACGACGTGCAGCTGCTCGACGTCACCGGGCCGCTGCAGGTGTTCTCGACTGCGAACGACTTCGCGGCGCGGCGCGGCCTCGCGATCCCGTATGCGCCGCGCGTCGTCGCCGCGCACGCGCCGCCCGTCATGTCGTCGGCGGGGCTCGCGTTCGTCGCCGCACCGCTGCCCGCCGCGCGCGAGCCGTCCGATACGCTGATCGTCGCGGGCGGCCGCGGCGTCTCCGACGCGGCGCGCGACCCGCGGCTCGTCGGCTGGTGCGCCGCCGCGCGGTGCAAACGCGGCGCATCGCGTCGGTGTGCTCGGGCGCGTTCGTGCTCGCGGCGGCGGGGCTGCTCGACGGCCGCCGCGTCGTCACGCACTGGTCGCGCTGCGAAGAGCTCGCGCGGCGCTACCCCAACATGCGCGTCGATCCAGATCCCATTTTCATACGCGACGGCGACGTGTGGACGTCGGCGGGCGTCACGGCCGGCATCGATCTCTCGCTCGCGCTCGTCGAAAACGATCTCGGCCGCGCGCTCGCGCTCGACGTCGCGCGGCATCTCGTCGTATTCCTGAAGCGGCCGGGCGGCCAAGCGCAGTTCAGCACCGCGCTGTCGCTGCAGCACGAAAGCGGTCGCTTCAGCGAACTGCACGCATGGGCGGCCGCGAATCTGGGCGCGACTCTGTCGGTCGCGGCGCTCGCCGCGCGCGCCGGGATGAGCGAGCGCAGCTTCATGCGCCGCTACCGCGAGACGACCGGCAAGACGCCCGCGCGGGCGATCGAGCAGATGCGCGTCGAAGCCGCGCGCAACCTGCTCGCCGACGCGCCGCTGCCGATCAAGCGAATTGCCGCGCGCTGCGGATTCGGCACTGAGGAGACGATGCGGCGCAGTTTCCTGCGGATGCTCGGCGTGACGCCGCAGGCGTATCGCGAGCGGTTCGCGGTGGATCGGCGAGGCGTCTGAGCTCGATTCGACGTCGGCGCGGCGCGGCGCGGCGCGGCGTGTTGGCGTTGGCGTTGGCGTTGGCGTTGGCGTTGGCGTTGGCGTTGGCGGCGACTTCGACTTCGACTTCGACTTCGACTTCGACTTCGGCTGACTTCGGCGAGACATCGGCTTCGGCGAGACATCGACGCGGCAGCATCGTCGCGACCCGCGACGTCACCGAGCGCATCGTCGACCGCGCGCGCACGACGCGTTGCGACACAGCCTCGCATGGCGAAAAAGCCGAGAATATGCGACTCTTGCCGCATGTCGACGCAATACCTTCCCCTCCCGCACTTCTGGCGCCGCTCCTGACGGAGCGGCATCGTCCCATCCCGATCACGACCATGCCGCCGCATCCGGCCGGCATCGCGTCGATCGCGCCCCCAACCCGGCTCGGACTGCGGCGGTTTTCCCGGAGAAACCGTTCATGCACGACGGCACCTCGAATCCTTCCCGACCGCCGATCGCACTGACCGGCGATCGCCCGACGGGCGCGCTGCATCTCGGCCATTACATCGGCTCGCTGAAAACGCGCGTCGCGCTGCAGGACACGCACCGGCAGTTCATCCTCGTCGCCGACACGCAGGCGCTGACCGACAACGCACACGATCCGGACAAGGTCCGCCGCAACGTCATCGAAGTCGCGCTCGACTATCTGGCGGTCGGCATCGATCCGCGCCGGAGCACGATCGCGGTGCAGTCGGGCCTGCCCGCGCTCGCCGAGCTGACGCTCTTCTATCTGCACTTCGTCACCGTCGCGCGCCTCGAGCGCAATCCGACGATCAAGGACGAGATCCACGCACGCGGCTTCGGCCGCGACATCCCGGCGGGCTTCCTCTGCTACCCGGTCGCGCAGGCGGCCGACATCACCGCGTTCAAGGCCGATACGGTGCCCGTCGGCGACGATCAATTGCCGCTCATCGAGCAGACGAACGAGATCGTCCGGCGCACCAACCGGCAGGCGCGCGTCGACGTGCTGCCCGAAGCGAACGCGCTGATCTCGCCGACGGGGCGGCTGCCGGGCGTCGACGGCCGCGCGAAGACGAGCAAGTCGCAGGGCAACGCGATTCCGCTGTCGTCGTCGCCCGACGCGATCGCCGATGCCGTCAAGCGGATGGACACCGATCCGAATCATCTGCGCGTGTCCGATCCGGGCACGGTCGAAGGCAACGTCGTGTTCACGTATCTCGATGCGTTCGACGACAAGCCCGACGAAGTCGCGCGGCTGAAGGCCGCGTATCGCGCGCGCGGGCTCGGCGACATGACGCTCAAGCGCCGGCTCGAAGACAAGCTGCAGGCGCTGATCGCGCCGATCCGCGAGCGGCGCGCGCAGTTCGCGCGCGAGCCGGGCTACGTCGTCGACGTGCTGAAGGACGGCACCGCACGCGCGAACGACGTCACGCAGCGCACGCTCGACGAGGTGCGCGACGCGCTGGGGGCGTTTTCGTTTCGGAAGTTCGTCGGGTGACGCAGGGTGGCTCAGAGTGGCGCAGGCGGGCGCACATTGTCGGGTCGTTGGGTCGTTCACGATGCATCGTCCGACACGCCCGCCTTTCGTCGGACGGATCGCTTTCGCCGTTGCAACACGCACCGCGCGCAAGCCGTTTTCGCAAGCGCCGACCGAGCGGCAACAGACTTTACACACTGTTACCCGCGGCGCTCATCCAACGATGACGGCATTCCCTATACTGCCGGCGTGCAATAGCAACCACCCGCTACCATGAACACGAAGCCCATCCAAACAACAACAACGAAGCGCCCGGCTTTCACGAGGACTACGCTGCTCGTTTCGCTCGCCGCGACGGCGGCGCTGTCGCTGAGCGCATGCGTCGCGCCGAATGCGTACGGACCGTATGGTTCGCAGCCGCAGTACGGCTCGCCCGCGTATTCGCAACCGTCGTACGCTCAGCCGGCCTACTCGCAGCCGTCGTATGCGCAGCCCGACTACTCTCAGCCCGCGTATCCGCAGCAAGGCTACGCGCAGCCCGGCTATCAATCGGGCTATCAATCGGGCTATCAATCGGGCTATCAATCGGGCTATCAATCGGGCAACCAATCCGGGTATCAATCGGGCTATCAGTCAGGCTACTCGACCCAGTACGGCACGATCGCCGGCATCCGCCCGATCGGCGGCACGACGAGCCCGTCGGGCGTCGCGGGCACGGTCGTCGGCGCGCTCGTCGGCGGCGTGCTCGGCAACCAGATCGGCCGCGGCCACGGCCGCGACGCCGCGACGGTCATCGGCGCACTCGGCGGCGCGGTCGCGGGCAACCAGATCGGCCAGCAGATGGGCGCGCAGCCGAGCGCGTATCGCGTCGACGTGCAGTTGAGCGACGGCTCGATGCGCTCGTTCGACCTGCAGACACCGGGCGATCTGCGTCCGGGCGATCGCGTGCGCATCGACGGCAATCAGATTTCGCGGTACTGACGAATGCGCTCGCGCCCGAATGCAAGGCGACGACGCCGGCGGCCGCGAGCGAGGCTTCGCGAGCCGTCGCCGGAGCGCGTATCCGGCCGCCGCGCCGTTCGTTCGCCATCCCGATCATTCGGCCGAGCATGATTCCGCACACCGCGCCGCCTTCGGCGCGCACGCTCCCGCTCATATCAATCCGCGGCGATTGACGATCCCGAATCCGGACGGCATCGCCCTGTGCCGATCGCGGCATGCGAATCGGGACATTCGAATCGACGCCTTCAGTCCGGCCGAGTGCGCCGGCCAATCGCAGCGCGCCTGCTTTGCGCGGCGACGCAACCGCCGCCCGCGCGCGTCACCTGCGTCGCCGACATGCAGGACGCGTCGCCCGCGCTGCACCGCCACGTCGCGCAAAGCCTGCAAGCGGCATTGTCGACACGACAAACGCACGCCCAACCGATTCACCTCGAAACGATCCTCGACCCCGGCGAGCGACGGCTGAAGATCGTGATCGTCGCATCCGCCGCCCGACGATCGCGCGGTGCTCGATCTGCTCGACGCGATCAATCGTGGCTTTCGTCCGCATCTTGGCAAGATCCCGGTGTTCGGCGACGCGCAACTGCGCAGGATCGAAGCACCGCTCGTCGTGATCGTCGGCGGACGTGACAAGCTGCTCGATTCCGCCGATACCGCACGACGCTTGCGTCGGCGGCTGCCGCACGCGGACGTGCGCATGCCCGCCGATCAACCGCACTTCATTCGCGGCCAGGGCGACGCGATGCTCGACTTCCTCGTCGGCAAAACGAAAGATTCGTGCGATGGCGCATGACGTTCGGGGCGTCGGCGACGTGCGCGTGCTGCGTTTCGACGCGGCCGATGCGGCCCCCTGCGCGACGACGGTGCCGGCCTGCTGATCGTCGCCGCGCGCGAGCATGACGCAACGTGGATCGCGCTGCCGGCCGAGCCGCCGCACGACGATTTCTTTCGTCTCGACACCTGCGTCGCCGGACATCTCGTGCAGAAGCTGATCAACTACGGCGTCAAGCTCGCCGTCGTCGGCGACATCGACGCACCGCTCGCGCGCAGCCGCGCGTTGCGCGCGCTCGTGCGCGAAACGAATCGCGCGATGCGTTCTGGTTCGTTGCGGACTTCGATGCGCTCGCGCAGCGGCTGTGCGAGTGCGGCCGCGTCGCGTACGCGTCGAGTGAACACACGCTGAAGCGTCGCGCCGCTCGGTCGTCGAATCCGCTCGGTCGTCGAATCGTCAATAAGCCGAATCGCCGAAACACCACGCGACGCGACTCGCAGCGCGACGCATCCCCCGCCGCGCCGCCGCGCTCGACGTCGCCGCCGCGCGACGCTCGACATATCGCCAACATTCTCCACAATCGGCATTACCACAATTGCTTGCGCCGGATGTACCATTCCGCCCCGTACGCGCCGCATTCCGAGACCTCGCCGAGCGACGTACACGAAGGCAATTCGTAAGCCCGATCATCGAAAAACCCGGGACGCTCAAATGGGAGACGTGAAAAAAACCAGCCGGCCGCCCTCGTTACCGCCTCGACTCAATCGGATCTGGCATGGCGCCGACGGCCTGCGTGCCGGCTGGGCCGTGCTGCTGTACGCCGCGATCGTCGCGGCGATCCTGCTCGTGCTCGGCTACGCGGCGCGCATCGTGCACCATCCGTTCCGTCAGCCCAGTGACCTGAGCGCGGCCGGGCAGATTCCGTTCGAGCTCGCGCTGTGCGCGGCCTCGCTGATCGCGACGCGTGTGATGAGCCGCATCGACCATCGCGCGTGGCTCGATTACGGACTGCGCGCGCCGCGCAGCGTGTCGCATTTCGTCTGGGGCGCGCTCTGCAGCCTCGTCGCGGTGTCCGCGATCATGGGCCTGCTCGTGCTGACGGGCGGCGCGACGATCGAATACTCAGGCGCGAACCGGACGGCCGCGCTCGAATCGGCGCTCGTGTGGGCGGCCGCGTTCCTGCTCGTCGCTCTCGCCGAGGAAGTCGCGTTTCGCGGCTATGCGTTCTTCACGCTCGCGCAACGCACGCATCCCGTTGTCGCGGCGGCGCTCACGTCGCTCGCGTTCGGCATCTCGCATGTGTCGAATCGCAACGAGAACATCGCGGGCATCGTGCCTGTCGTGATCTATGGGCTCGTCGCGTGCGTCGCGATCTGGCGCACCGGCTCGCTGTGGTGGGCGCTCGGCGAGCATTCGATGTGGGACTGGAGCGAATCGTTCCTGTTCGGCGCGGCCGACAGCGGACTCACCGCGCACGACACGCTGTTCAAAAGCCACGCGATCGGCCCCGTGTGGCTGAGCGGCGGCACGGTCGGCCCCGAGGCGAGCGTGCTCGTGTTTCCGGCGCTCGCCGCGCTCGCGTACGTCGCGTGGCGCCTGCCGTCGCGCGCGGCGTCGAACGGCGCGGTGATCGCGCACGGGCGTCGACAGATGATCTGAGCCGGCCCGGCGATCGATCCGGGATCGGCTCGCGCGCGGCCGGCGCGTGTCGGTGTCGCTTTGGTTTCGCTTCGGTTTTGCTCCGGTTTTGCTCCGGTTTTGCTCCGGTTTTGCTCCGGTTTTGCTCCGGTTCTGCTCCGGTTCTGCTCCGGTTCTGCTCCGGTTCTGCTCCGGTTCTGCTTCGGTTCTGCTTCGGTTCTGCCCCGGTTCTGCCTCGGTTCTGCTTCGGTCCTGCCTCGGTTCTGCCTCGGTTCTGCCTCGGTCCTGCCTCGGTCCTGCCTCGGTCCTGCCTCGGTCCTGCCTCGGTTCTGCCTCGGTCCTGCTTCGGTTGCGCATCGAACGTCACGCGCGCGCCGCTCGGCTCGGACGCACCGTGCGATCACCTCGCCGCCGATTCCCGCGCAACCGGCCGCGCGACGCTCGCATCGCCGCTCGTGCCCGGCAGCTTCGTCTGCCCGACGCGCTGCGCGCGATAGATGCCCGCGTGCCCGGAGAACAGATACGCGACGACGCATGCGAGCGCCGCATACACGCCGATCGGCGCGCCGAACAGCTCGATCGCCATGATCGTCGACGCGATCGGCGTGTTCGCCGCGCCCGCGAACACCGCGACGAAGCCGAGCCCCGCGAGCACGGGCGCCGGCAGCGCGAGGAGCGGCGACAGCGCGTTGCCGAGCGTCGCGCCGATGTAAAAGAGCGGCGTCACTTCACCGCCCTTGAAGCCCGACGCGAGCGTGACGACCGTAAATGCGAACTTGCCCGCGATATCGTAGGCGGGCAGCGGCCCGCGAAACGCGGCCTCGATCATCGGGATGCCGAGGCCGAGATATTGCGGCGTGTGCAGGAGCGTCGCCGCGAACGCGACAAGCGCGCCGCCCGCGACGAGACGCAGCGGCGGATACGCGATCCATCGCTTCGCGAGTGCGCCGAGCGCATGCGTCGCCGCGGCGAACAGCCGGCCGACGACGCCGAACGCGATGCCCGCCGCCACCGCCGACGCGACGCCCGCCGCGCTCAACGCAGGCACGAACGGCACCGCGTAGACGGTGTGATGGATGCCCCACAGCCGGCACACCGCGTCCGCGACGATCGACGCCGCGACGCACGCGAGCAGCGCGTCGTAGCGCAGCCGTCCGATCGCGAGCACTTCGAGTCCGAACACCGCGCCCGCGAGCGGCGTGCCGAACACCGACGCGAAGCCGGCGGCGATCCCGCCCATCAGCATGATCCGGCGGTCGTCGCGATCGAGCCTGAGGAGTTGCGTGACGCGATCGGCGAGCGCGCCGCCCATCTGCACCGCGGTGCCTTCGCGGCCCGCGGAGCCGCCGAACAGATGCGTGACGACCGTCGCGACGAGTACGAGCGGCGCCATCCGCTTCGGCACGATCCGCTGCGGATCGTGGATCTCGTCGATCAGCAGGTTGTTGCCGCGCTCGACGGACTGGCCGACGCGGTGATAGATCCAGCCGGTCGCAAAACCCGCGACGGGCAGCAGCCACAGCAGCCACGGATGCGCGACGCGCGTGCCGGTCGCGAAATCGAGTGCTCGGAGAAACAGCGCGGACGCCGATCCGGCGAGCGTGCCCACCACCGCCGACAGCGCGAGCCAGCGGCACAGATGCACGAGCATCGCGACGGGCTCGAGGATTTGCAGACGTTTCATGAATTTCCAGATTCGACAGGACATCAAACCCGGGCGGCAGGACGCCGCGTGTTACAGATGGCCTACGACCTCCTGCACCCAGGAACGCGTAGGCATCATCAGCCGGCTCGCCGACGGTTGTACGGAGGCATGCCATCTCCGGTCGCCGCGGATTGTACGCGATGCCGGTGCGGAGCGGCAACCGTCGCGGCGGGCGCGGGCGCGGACAAATAGAACAGTCCGGTTTTGTAGCAAATAAAATGTCCGCTTGTTAGGACGGAGAGGACGGCGGCCAATCGGCGCAGGGCGAAGCCCGGAGCCGGTTGGCCGCTGCGGCCGTCTGGCGGACGATCAGGCGGCCAGTTGAACCGGCACGCCGAGGGGCGCGCCGTTCACATCATGGCGACTCAGCAGGCGCGGGCCATAAAACACGGCCAGCGATCCGTCCACGTAGCGATGCACGCGCACGCGCCGCTTCACGTAGTGCGGGCGCGTGCCGTCGGCCGGAATCTGCAGCTTCAGCCGCTCGAAGCTCACGCAGTTGTCGTTGCCGACCGTGCGCTCGTGATGCTCGCACAGGATGTCGGCCAGCCGGTTGCCGATGTAAGGCACGAAGGCGCTGCCCGGCCGATCGACGGGCCGCGCGCCGCATCGTTCGTCACGCGCCGAACCGCTCCGCCAGCTCGACGAAATCCGCCGCGACGATGTCCCAATCCTGTTCCGCGCGCAAGTCGGTCGTCTGCGCGGAACCGTGCTCGCGCGGGCGCGCGACGAACGCGGTCCGATAGCCGCAGCCCCGCGCGGCCGCGAGATCGCCGTTGTGCGCGGCGACGAGGCACACCTGCTCGGGCCGCAGCGCGAGGATGTCGGCCGTGCGCAGATACGCTTCGGGCGTCGGCTTGTACGCCTGCGCGACTTCCGCGCCGAGGATCGCGTCCCACGGCAGTCCGGCGCGCTTCGCCATGTCGATCATCAGGATCACGTTGCCGTTCGACAGCGGCGCGATGATGTAATGCGCCTTCAGCCGCGCGAGCCCCGCGACCGAATCGGGCCACGGATCGAGCCGGTGCCAGGCGAGATTCAGTGCGTGCAGATCGGCTTCGGACACGCTCGCGGGATCGATGCCGAACGCCGGCAGGATCGCTTCGAGATTCTCACGATGCAGCACATCGAGCCGCGTGAACGGCCGGCGGCCGCTCCGCACTGCCTCCATCGCGGGCGAATAGCGCTTGCGCCACGCATCCGCGAACGCGGCCGGGTCGGCTCCCGCGCGGCCGTGCTTCGCCAGAAAAAGCCGCGCGTCGCGAATGACGCCGGAGCGCCAATCGACCACGGTGCCGAACACGTCGAAAACCAATGCCTTCACGCCAAGCGCTTGCATGATGCTCTCCTGAGTCGTGGGATGACGTTTCAGGATGCTGCGGCCCCGTTCGGGCGAGTCGAGCCGTGTTCGTCGGCCATGCGCACGCAGTCGGCAGCGTACCGCTGCGAACGGACCGCCGGCCGACGACGCAGGCGGGATCGTCGAACGCAGGACCGCCCCGTACGGCCGCCGAACGCGGACCGCCGCTCCTGCACGTCTGGAAGATCGCACATCTGCTGTCCGACATTATCGGCGATCGCGTGCGCGCATCCGCGCGGGCGGGATCGAGGCCGAAGTCGAAGCCGAAGTCGAAGCCGAAGTCGAAACCGAAGCCGAAGCCGAAGCCGAAGCCGAAGCCGAAGTCGAAGTCGAAGCCGAAGCCGAAGCCGAAGCCGAAGCCGAAGTCGAAGTCGAAGCCGAAGCCGAAGTCGAAGCCGAAGCCGAAGCCGAAGGCGAAGTCGAAGTCGAAGCCGAAGCCGAAGCCGAAGCCGAAGCCGAAGTCGAAGTCGAAGCCGAAGTCGAAGTCGAAGCCGAAGCCGAAGCCGACACGGACACAGACGCCAATATCGAACCCGAACCCGAACGCGAGCGCGCCCGGCGCGCGCCCGGCGCGCGCTCAGCGCCAGCGATGCTTGTTGCGCTGGACGAGCGAGATCAGATGATCGGCGATCTGGTCGAGCGGCAGCACCGCGCTCGCCGCGCCGATCGCGGCGGCCGCCTTCGGCATCCCGTAGACGGCGCTCGTCGCCTCGTCCTGCGCGATCGTGTAATGGCCCTTCGCGCGCATCGCCTTCAGGCCGAGCGCGCCGTCGCGCCCCATGCCCGTCAGCAGCACGCCGATCGCTTCGCCCTTCCAGTGATCGACGATGCTGTGAAAGAACACGTCGACCGACGGCCGGTAAGGCGTCTCTTCGGGACGCCGCGTATAGCCGAGCAGCCCGCGCGACGTCAGATGCAGGTGATCGTTCGTCGCCGCGAGCAGCACCTCGCCGAGCTGCGGCACGCTGCCCTGCCGCGCGATGCGCACCGGCAATGGCGTGTAGCCGTCGAGCCACTGCGCCATCCCGATCGCGAACGCCTGGTCGACGTGCTGAACGATCACGATCGCCGCCGGGAAATCCTCAGGCAGCCGCCGCAGCAGCGCCGTCAACGCGGTGGGCCCGCCCGCCGACGCGCCGATCGCGACGAGCGGCGGCAGCACGCCCTGCGGCGCGGGCGCCGCGACGGGCGCGGAAGAAGGCGTGCGCGTGGCGAGCAGCCGGCCGATCTGGTCGATCTTCGCGAGGAGCGGCTGCGACGGATCGGCGCTGCTGCCCTGCTCGAGCGTCGGCGTATCGACCGCGTCGAGCGCGCCCGCGCCCATCGCCTCGTATACGTACGATGCGTTCGCGCCGACGTTCGCGGTGACGACGAGAATCGCGCACGGCGAGCGCGCCATGATGCTGCGCGTCGCCGTCACGCCGTCGATTCGCGGCATCACGAGGTCCATCAGGACGAGGTCCGGCGGCTGCGCGACGCAGAAGTCGACGGCCTGCTCGCCGTCCGTCGCGACCCACAGCACGCGGTGCTCGGGCCGCAGCGCGATCGTGCGGCGCAGCGCCTCGACGGCGAGCGGCAAGTCGTTGACGATGCCGATGTTCATGGCTTTACGCGCCCCCAATCAGGTCGTGCACGGCGTCGAGCAACGCCTCGTCGTGGAAGCCGCCCTTCGCCAGGTAATAATCGGCGCCCGCTTCGAGCCCGCGCCGCCGGTCCTCGTCGCGATCCTTGTACGACACGATCATCACGGGCACCGACTTCAAGAGCGGATCGCCCTTGATCAGCGTGACGAGCTCGATGCCGTCCATCCGCGGCATGTCGATGTCGGTGACGACGAGATCGAAGCTGTCGCCGCGAATCGCGTTCCAGCCGTCCATCCCGTCGATCGCGATCGTCACGTCGTAGCCGCGCTTCTCGAGCAATTTCCGTTCGAGCTCGCGCACGGTCAGCGAATCGTCGACGACGAGCACGCGCTTCTTCCGTTGCGCGAGCGCGTCCCGATCGCCGCGCCGCACCTTCGCGAGCTGGCCGCCGCGAATCAGCTTGTCGATCGAGCGGATCAGATCCTCGACGTCGACGATCAGCACCGGATCGCCATTTTCCAGCAGAGCGCCCGCCGCAATGTTCTGAATTTTGTCGAGTCGTCCGTCTAACGGCTGCACGACGAGCATCCGCTCGCCGAGGAAGCGGTCGACCGCGACGCCATATGTCTCCGGCTCGCCACCGACGACGACGACGGCCGTCGTCGGCCGGCTCTCGTCGAGCTCGCCCGCGTCGAGCAACTGGTGCGCGGTGACGAGGCCGACGCGGCGGTCGTCGAGCGGAAAATGCTGCTGGCCCTCGAGCACGTCGATGTCCGTACGGTCGAGCTCGAGCGTGCGGCGCACCTGCACGAGCGGAAACGCGTACGGCTCGCCGCCGACGTCGACGATCAGGCTGCGGATCACCGACAGCGTGAGCGGCAGTTGCAGCACGAAGCGCATCCCGAGGCCCGGCTCGTTGAAGATCCGCACCGCGCCGCGCACCGACTTCACCATCTCCTGCACTGCGTCGAGACCGACGCCGCGACCGGACACGTCGGTCACCTGCTCGCGCATCGAGAAGCCGGGCAGCAGCAGGAATTCGAGCAGCTCCTGGTCGGACAGGCGCGCCGCCGTGTCCTCGTCGGTCAGGTCATGGCGGACGATCGCCGCGCGCACCGCGGCGAGATCGGCGCCGGGGCCGTCGTCGCTCACGCTGACGAGGAGCGACCCGGCGCTGTGCCGCGCTTCGAGCGTGATGGTCGCCTCCGCCGGCTTGCCCCGCGCGACGCGCACGTCGGGCGGCTCGACGCCGTGATCGATCGCGTTGCGCAGCAGATGGCCGAGCGGCGCGTCGAGCATGTCGAGGATGTCGCGGTCGACCTGCGTCGCTTCGCCGACGATCGAGAAGCGCACACGTTTACCCAGCGAGCGCGCGAGATCGCGCACGACGCGCGGATACGCACGCGTCGCGTCGCCGAATGGACGCATCCGGCATTGCAGCGCTTCGTCGTAGAGCTGCTCGGCGATGTGCGAGCTGCGGCGCTCGAAGCGGTCGAGCTCGTCGAGCCGCGTCGCGAACGTGCGCTGCAAGTCGGTGAACATCTGCCGCACGTCGTGAAGCGCGCCGCGCACGCGCGGATCGGCATTGTCGGCGAGCGCTTCGACCAGCGTGTCGAGCGAGCGGGACGCGTCGCGCTGCGCGCGCTTCACGCGCAGCATCGACTCGGCAAACGGCTTCAGCCAGCGCGATTCGACGAGCGATTCGCCGGACAGGCTCAACAAGCGGTTCAGCGTTTCGGCGCGCACGCGGCGCATCTGGCTCGACGCGCGCTCGGCGTCGGGCGAACGGGCGGCCTGATCCGGCGCGTCGTGCGTCGTCGCCGGCGTGTCCCGCCGCATCGCGCCGCGCGTCGCGTCGGACGCGTGCGCATTCGGTACGAGCTCGGTGCGAAGCTGCATCGAGTTCAATGCGGGCGGCACGCCGCGAAGCGCAGGCGCTGGCGCGTGTTGTGGTGTTTGCGTCGCGCCGGGGCTGTCGGTCATCGCGCGAGAATCGGCTGCGCTGCGCGAGACGCCGCCGGGGGCAGGGCTCGCATCGTTCGTGCCTGTCGCGCCCGCTTCGCCTGCCTCGCCTGCGTCGCTTGCCCCCGCATCCGCCGCATCGAGCGCCGTCGCGAACGCGTCGATCTCGCCCTGCGTGACGGACGCCGCCGTCCGCGGATCGCCGGCCCGCACGAGCAAGTCGACGCCCGTCAGCAGCGCATCGACATGACACGGCGTCAGCGGCCGCCGGCCGTGCTGCGCGGCGACGAAGCAATCCTCCATCCGCCCCGCGATGTCGACGCCCTGCGGCACGCCGACGATCCGCGCCGCCCCCTTCATCGAATGCGCGGCGCGCATGCACGCCTCGAGCGTCGCGGCGTCCTGCGCGCCGCGCTCGAGCGCGAGCAGCCGCTCGGACAGCGCCTGCGTCTGCGTCCGCGTCTCTTCGCGGAACAGCTCGAGCAGCGACGCCCGGCCGAGATCGTCGTCGAGACTCATCGCAGGCTCCGCGTCAGCGAATCGAACAGGCGGTCCTCGTCGAGCAGGCCGATCGTCTTGCCGCGCCAAGCGAACACGCCGCGCGAATGCGCGCCGCCCGTGCGCGCGACGGTCGCGGGCACGGGCATCCACTCGGACGGCGTGAAGCGCAGCACGCCCTCGACTTCATCGACCGGGAACACGACGGGATCGCCGCGATGCGCGACGACGAGCATCCGCGTGAAGCGTGTGCGCGACGCGGCGCGATCGGCCCGCGCATCGAGGCTCAGCAGCTCGGCGAGCGACACCGCGACGCGCAGCATCCCGCGCACGTTGACGATGCCGAGCACCGCGCGATTGCGCCGATGCGGCAGCGCATGGATCGGCCGCGTATCGGCGATCTCGCGCAGCACGCCGATCGGCAGCGCGAGCCATTCGTCGGCGACGCGAAACGCGAGCGCCGAATGGACGGTCTCGGCCGCGCCGTCGCGCGCCGCCGCCAAGGCCGCGGTCGAACGCGGCGCGCGCTCGGCCGCGAGGCGCGCCGCGTCGGCGAGATCCGCATCGGTCAGCGGACGGTCGAGAAGCAGCGCCGCGTGCTGCACGAACACCGCGCAGTTCAGGCAGCGGCGACAGGCTTCGAGCCGTTCGCACGAACGGTCGCCGCGCGTGCCGATGCGGTTCCAGCAAGCGTCGATCTCGAATGCGATCCGTGGTCGCTCAACGGCGTCGCGGTCCATGGGTTCCTCTTGGTTCACCGTCGTCCGTGTCGGTCACGGACGAGGCCGATTCGTACTGGGCCGCACGCCGGGCCCGTTGCATCAGCCATTGTGCGCCGTCGCGATCGCCCGCGATATCGCGCAAAGTCGCCAAATGCGTCAGCGCTTCGTAGTGCGACGGCTCGAGATACAGCGCCTTCCGATAACAGTCCGTCGCTTCGTCGCCGCGGCCCTGCGCGTCGGCGATCAGGCCGAGCAGATAGAACGCGTCGGCGCTCGGACCGGACAGGTCGATCGACGCGCGCACCGCCTGCTGCGCGGTGTCGAACGCGCCTGCGTCGGCGAGGCGGCGGGCGGCGCCGAGCGGCGCTTCGAACGACGCTTCGGACGGCACGCCGGCGTACGGATCGGCGCTCGCGCGGGACACGGCGTCCGTCCCGGCCACGCCGCCGACGATGCGGGACGCGCCGGACACATGCGGCACGAACACCGGTTGCGCGACACCCGTCGCGCTCGCGAGGGTCCCGGACGCGGACCACCCCGTATCGAACGTATGGGCGAGCGATGCGGACGCGCGCGGCGCGGCGCCGACGTCGCGTGCGATCGGCTCGGCGGCGGGCCAGCCGGCATCGGCCGCCGACGTGGAAAGCAAATCGGACGCCGGACGCGCACCGCTCGCACCGCGCGCGAGCGGTGCGGCTGCGGGATGCGCGGCGTCGATCGCCAGGGCGAACGAATCGCCGGACACTTGCGCGGCGTCGGGCGCGCGCGCGAACGCGCCCGCGGCCGTCCAGCCCGTGTCGAATGCGTTCACGGGCGGCGCGCTCGCGGGACGTCCGGCATCGCGAGCCGGCGCGAACGATTCGCCGGCGAGCTCCGCAACACTCGGCGCGCGCGCGAACGCGCGGGCCGCAGGCCAGCCGGAGTCGCCCGCACGCGCGAGCGGCTCGGATGCGGGACGCGCGGCGCGCGGCGCGGACGTGAACGATTCAGTCGACGGCTCGAACGCGGCCGGCTCACCGTCGATCGCGCGCGCGATCGGCTCGGGCGTCGGCCAGCCGGCATCGACGAACCATTCGTGCGCGATCGCGCGCAACGTGCCGCCGAGCGTCTGCGTTCGCTCCGCGCCCGCGATGCCCGTCACCGCCGCCGGTCCGCCGCGCCGCGCGCCGCCCGCCGCAGGCGCGCCGATGCCCGGCACGCCGGGCCGCGCCGTCGCATCGGCCGCCGCCTTGTGAAAAGCGAACGCCAGCGGAATCTGCGCCGACGTCAGCCCCTGCCGCATCACGACGCCCGTCTCGGCCGGGCCGACGAACACGATCCCGCGCTCGCCGAGTTGCTCCTCGACGATCCGCACGACGCGGTCCTGCGCGTCGCGATCGAAATAGATCAGCACGTTGCGACAGAACACGAAGTCGTACGGTTCGCCGGGGCGGCCGAGCAGATCGAACAGATTCGCCCGCCGGAACCGCACACACGCGCGCACCCGCTCGTCGAGCACCCAGCCGTCGGCCACCGCCTTGAAATGCCGGTCGCGAAACTCAAGCGCGTGGCCGCGAAACGAGTTGCGTCCGTAGCGCGCACGCTCCGCGTGCTCGATCGCGCGGCCGCTGATGTCGAGCGCGTCGATCTCGAAGCGCGCCGGATCGATGCCCGCGTCGAGCAGCGCCATCGCCGCCGAATACGGCTCCTCGCCCGTCGAGCACGGCGCGCTCAGGATTCGCAGCACGCGCGCGGGCTCCGCGAAGCGCCGCTCGGCGCCGAGCCGCGCGAGCGCGCCGAACGCCTCGCGCTCGCGGAAGAACCAGGTCTCCGGCACGACGAACAGCTCGATCAGCGCGCGCCGCTCGTCGGGCGACGCGTTCAGGCGCTGCCAGTAAGCGTCGACCGCGTCATCCGCGATGGGCTGATGGGGCCGGCCCGACTGCGCGTCCGTGCCGCCGTCGACGCCCGGCTGGGTTGCCGCGATCCGCTCGGCGAGCGCGCGCGCGACGAATTCGTTGCCGAGCGATGCCGGATCGATCCCGGTCTCGCGCGACAGCCATGCATGAAAGCGCGGGTCGAACACGTTCACGGCCCGTCTCCCGCCGGCGGCGCAAGCGGCCCGGCCGGCTCGAGCGACGCCGCATAGTCGAACAGCAGCGCGCGCGCATCGCCATCGACGATGTGCTGGACCGAGACCCACTGGACGACGCCGTCCGCATCGCTCGCGATCGGTCCGAGCCAGCGCGCGTGCGGCGTCGCAATCCCGCTGTCGCGGAACGCGTCGCGCGGAATTCGCGTCGTCTGCGTCGCGCGTTCGACGATGAGCCCGAGCAGACGCACGCGCGGCTGCGCGAACGCCGGCTCGGGGGCCGCGGGCAGCCGGTAGCGCACGAGCACGAGCCGCGTCGAGCGCAGATGCTGCGCTCGACGGCCGAGCGCGAGCCGCGGCACGTCGATCACCGGCACCGGCTCGCCGCGCTGCATCAGAATGCCGGCCGCCCACGCGGGCGCGCCGGGAATCGTCTTCGTCGCGGCGAACGGCAGCACTTCGGCGATCTCCGCCGCATCGAGCGCATAGCGCTCACCGTCGAGGTGGAACAGCAGGAACAGCATGTCGGCTCCGCTTTCCGCGTCACGCGCGCATCACGCGTCGACCTTGAAACGCGACACGCCCGTGCGCAACTGATTCGCGACGAGCGTCAGATCGTCGATCGCCTGCGACGATTGCCGCAGCGATTCCGCCGTCTGCTGCGCGGCCTCGGACAGTTGCGACAGCGCCTGCGTGATCTGCTCGGCGCCGCTCGCCTGCGTCTGCATCCCTTCGTTGACCATCTGGAAGCGCGGCGCGAGCGTCTGCACTTCGGCGATGATCTGCGACAGTTGCCCGCCCACCTGCTGCACGTCGCGCATCCCGCGCCGCACCTCCTCGGAGAACTTGTCCATGCCCATCACGCCCGCCGACACCGCCGACTGGATCTCCTTCACCGTCTGCTCGATGTCGTACGTCGCGACGGCCGTCTGATCGGCGAGGCGGCGGATCTCGGTCGCGACGACCGCGAAGCCGCGGCCGTATTCGCCCGCCTTCTCCGCTTCGATCGCCGCGTTCAGCGACAGCAGGTTGGTCTGGTCGGCGACCTTCGTGATGGTGGCGACGACCTGGTTGATGTTGATCGCCTTCTCGTTGAGGATCGCGAGCTTCGCGTTCACCGAGCCGGCCGCGTCCATCACGCTGCGCATCGTCTCGCCCATCCGCGTGAGGCCGCTCTGGCCGACGCCCGCGAGCGTCGCCGACTGCTCGGCGACCGACGACACTTCGTTCATCGTGCGCAGCAGATCGCGCGACGTCGCGAAGATCTCGCGCGACGTCGCGCCGATCTCGGTCGTCGTCGCCGCGGTCTCGTTCGCGGTCGCCTGCTGCTCGCGCGACGTCGCCGCGATCTCGGCGACCGACGTCGTCACCTGCAGCGACGACTGCTGCGCCTGCGCGACAAGCGCGGTCAGCTCGTCGGCCATCCGGTTGAAGCCGCTCTCGAGCGTGCCGAACTCGTCGTTGCGGCCGAGGTTCAGGCGCTGCGTCAGGTTGCCGGTGCGCATCACGTCGTGCACGTCGATAAGCCGCGCCATCGGCACCGTCACCGCGCGATACAGGAAATAGCCGAGCACGAGCGCGGACACGAGCACGACGCCCAGCGCGACCGCGAGCGTGATCTCGGTGCCGTGCACCGACTCGCGGATCAGCGTCGCCGATTGCTCAGCGAAGCGCCGGTTCTCCTGCACGAGAATGTTCGCATTTCGAATCACTTCTTCCCACGCGGGCGTCATCTTCGCGTACGCGGCGAGCGCATCGCTCTTCGTGCCGCGCGCCTTCTGCACGGTGTCGTTCAGCAGCGGCAGGTAGCGGTTGTACGAATCATGAAACGTATTGAAGCGCTGCTGGTCGTCGCTGCGGAACGTCGACGCCTGATACGCGGACAACAGCTTGTCGAACTCTTCGAGCATGCCGGGCACTTTCGCGAGATCGCGCCGGAGCGCTTCGGCATCGGCGTCGGCGAACACCGCGCGCTGCAGCGTGATATACGATTCGTTCGCGGCCGCACGCAATGAAGACGCGAGATAAACGCCAGGAAGAGAGTCGCGCTCGATGCTGACGGCTTCTTCGTTGATCGCGTGCAATCGCTGATACGACAGCGCCGCCATGAACAGCATCAGCACGAACAGCACGCCGAAGCTGAACAGGATCCGGTTGCCCAGCGTGAGCCGGCTGCCGGCGGCGGGTTTGCGAAAAGTCTCGTTGCTGGCGCGAGGCGTCACAGTGGGCATGTCGTTCTATCCGGCTGGCGGAAAATCATGTGAAAAAAGCGTCGCGCGCCGCACCGGGCGGCTCGCATCGATCCCGGCGCGACGCGAAACCCGGGCATCGCGAGTGTAACTTGAAGCACCGTGTACGGGGACAGGCCAGGGCGCGCGAACGAGCCATGCCGTGCGCATGCGTCACACGGCGCTCGCATCCTTCGGTATCCGAAGTCCCACGAGAAAGCCGCGCGGCGTGTAGCGCATCAGGATCTGTCCGCGATGCTTCGCGGCCGTCGCGCGCACGAACGCGAGCCCGAGCCCGAAGCCGCCGCGCTGCGCGCCGCCCGCGGGCACGAGCCGCACGAACGATTCAGTTGCCGCCGCGCGCTGCTCGGGTGCGATGCCCGCGCCTTCGTCCTCGACGCCGATCAGCCAGCAGTCGCCGTCCTCGACGAGCGTGCAGCGCACCTCGCAGCCCGCGGGGCCGTACTTCAGCGCGTTGTCGACGAGATTCGCGACCGCGCGCGTCAGCATCATCCGGTCGCCGATGCACAGGCATTCTGTCGGCGGCACGTCGGCGCGTACGCGGCTGCCGACGCTGCCCGCCTTCTCCCACATCTGGTCGACCGCATCGAGCACGACCTCGTTCAGGCTCACCGTCTCGCTCGGCCGCTTCTCCGATTGCGCGCGCGTCAGATGAATGAAGCCGTCGGCGAGCGCGAGCGCGCGGCGCGCGTGCGTCTCGATCCGCTCGAGGATCGGCGGCATCGCGCCGTGCTCGTTGCGATAGACGTCGAGGAGCGCGAGGATCGACGTCTGCGGCGTGCGCATGTCGTGCGACAGGAAATCGAGCACTTCGTCGCGCTGCCGCAGCGTCAGATACGAGTTCGAGTGGTAGCGGATGCGCGCGATCAGCTCGATCGTGTCGGGCAGCTTGACGAGATAGTCGTTCGCGCCGGCGACGAACGCCGCGCGCTTGACGTCGGGCTCCTCTTTCGCCGACAGCACGATGATCGGCACGCGCGCCGTCTGCGCATCGGCACGCCACGCGCGCACGAGCTCGAGGCCGTCGATGTCGGGCATCACGAGATCCTGCAGGATCACGGTCGGCTTCACTTCCCTCGCCATCGCGAGTGCGCGCTGCGCGTCGGTGCACGTATGCAGCACGATGTCGCTCTCCGGGACGAGCGAGCGGCGAATCACTTCGCCGACGAACGCCTGGTCGTCGACCAGCAGCACCGAGATCCCTGATTCAAGCGAATCTGAAGCATTATCCCTATTCGTTTTGTTCATCATGTCGTAGCGCTACGCAATCGTTGCCTTGTCGCCTGTTCCAGCTCCGTTCGTCGCTCGCGTGCCTGGCGGGTTCGGCATGCGATCGCGTGAGCGCGAGCCCGCCGTTCCGCGTGAACGGCAATGAAACGGGCCCTCATTCTTTCTTAAAACGAATATAAAGTGCCGATGTTAAATGAAATTAAGTGTGTTCGCTGATTTCGCTCGATAATCGGCGAGCATTTCACTTCGTTTTGCGATCGAATTTCCGATCGAACAGGTAAAAAACGCGCGTCGACGCGATCCGGTCGATACTGCGATCACAATGCGCCGGATACGCGCCGTGCGCAATTGCGTCCGTGCAGTGTGTTATCTGTCCGCAACAGAGAGATTTATCAAATGCGCCGGCAGTTCCGGGAATTGGCGGGACGCAAACGTTTTCTCCGAACACGATCACTGCACGTTCGCCGAACGTGCCCGGCTCGGCAGAAAACGGCGCGCGACGCGCTGCGGGCCGGCGCGTGCCGCATGCGCGCGGCACACGCCGGCCGTCGAACCGATTGAACGTCGGCTGCATGACGCGCGTGCCGCGCAGCCGGACAGCCGGACAGCACGCTCGATTGACCGTCCGGTCGGTGGACGATAGCATCTCGTGACGACGCGACGCCGCCATGCATCGAGCGTCCCCGGCGCAATCGCGGACGTCTCGATCATTGCGCGCCGCCTCTCGTTTTTTCGAGATAGCGGCGATCTCCCGCATTGCGTCCTTATCTCGATATTCGCGTAATGTCCGTTTAAAACGCAATCGATATCTTTCTTATCTAATTACTCACCACGCCTCTATGAATCCGAGTTACCACGTTGGCGAAACCATCTCAAAAATGGTCACGTTCGACATTGATTCCGTTCGCCGATTTGCGACGCTCGCCGGCGACATGAATCCGCTGCATCACGACGAGGCGCTCGCCGAACCGACGCGGTTCGGCGGACTGATCGTCAGCGGTACGCACTATTCGGCGTTGATGATGGGCATGGTCGCGACGTTCCTCAGCGAGCGACGACCGGCGCTCGGACTCGAATTCGAGTTCAAGTTCCGCAAGGCGGTCGCGGCAGGCGACACGGTGACGATGGCGTGGCGGATCGTCGCGATCGAACCGAGCGAGAAGCTGAAGGGTGACGTGGTTCGGCTCGAAGGCATGTTGCGCAACACGGCGGGCGACATCTGCGTGATCGCGAAATCGACGAGCCTCAGCCTGCAGGACGACGCGCTCGCGGCGACGTAGCGCGGAACCGCGGCCGCGATGGGCGGGCGGTTGCGGCGGGCAGCGCCGCCGACGAACGCATCGCCGGGCCGCCCGCCCTCGCGCCGCATTCAGCGCTTGCGCACGACCATCAGCCGCAGCTCGGTCATGTCCTCGATCGCGTAGCGGATTCCTTCGCGGCCGAGCCCCGAGTCCTTCACGCCGCCGTACGGCATGTTGTCGACGCGAAACGACGGCACGTCGTTGATCACGACGCCGCCCACTTCGAGCTCATCCCACGCGCGCTGCGCATGCGCGAGCGAATCGGTGAACACGCCCGCCTGCAAGCCGAAGTCGCTGTCGTTCACCCGCGCGAGCGCGTCGTCAAAATCCGAGAACTTCTCGAGCAGCGCAACGGGGCCGAACGCCTCCTTGCGATACAGATCCTGACCGCGACCGACGTGCTCGAGCAGCGTCGCCTCGAACATCGCGCCGTCGACGCTGCCGCCCGCGACGATCTTCGCGCCCGCCGCGACGGCCGCGTCCATCCAGCCTGCGAGCCGCCGCGATTCCGATTCGGAGATCATCGGGCCGACGAACGTTGCCGGATCCTTCGGATCGCCCATCTTCAGCGAGCGGGTCTTCGCGATCAGCTTCTCGCGCAGCGCATCGTAGACGTCAGCATGCACGATGATCCGCTGCACGCCGATGCAGCTCTGCCCGGACTGGTAGTACGCGCCGAACGCGAGCCGGTCGACGACGTAGTCGAGCCGTTCGCGCTGATCGGCATCGACGATCGCGGCCGCGTTGCCGCCCAGTTCGAGCACGACCTTCTTCTTGCCCGCCTTCTTCTTCAACTCCCAGCCGACCGCGGGCGAGCCCGTGAACGACAGCAGCTTGAAGCGCTCGTCGGTCGTGAAGAGATCGGCGCCGTCACGATGCGCGGGCAGGATCGAGAACGCGCCCTTCGGCAAATCCGTTTCCGCGAGGATCTCGCCGATGATCAGCGCGCCGATCGGCGTGCGGCTCGCGGGCTTCAGCACGAACGGGCAGCCCGCGGCAAGCGCGGGCGCGACCTTGTGCGCGGCGAGGTTCAGCGGAAAGTTGAACGGCGAGATGAACGAGCACGGCCCGATCGGCACGCGCTTGTAATAGCCGCTGTAGCCCTGCGCGCGCGGCGAGATTTCGAGATTGATGATCCCGCCTTCGATGCGCACCGCTTCCTCGGCCGCGACGCGGAACGTGTCGATGAGGCGCGTCACCTCGCCCTTCGAATCGTTGATCGGCTTGCCCGCCTCGATGCACAGCGCCTCGGCCAGCTCGTCGAAACGCTCGCGAAAGCGCGCGACGCAGTGTTCGAGAATCGCCTGCCGCTTGAACGCGGGCAGCTCGCGCAACGGCTTCTGCGCGTCGACGGCCGCCGCGATCGCGGCGTCGATCGCCTTCGCGTCGGCGAGCGCAACGCGCGTCGCAACCTTGCCGCTGTATTTGTCGGTGACGTCGAGATCGGTGTTCGCGTATACCGCGTCGTTCGCGAGGTAGTACGGATAGGTTTCCTTCAGCATGTCGAATGACTCCGTCCGGTTGATGTGCCGAGTTGCCGACTGCGGTCACAATTGCGCCGACAGGCGCTTGATTTCACGGTTCAGCACGCGCTCGTTGTCCGAGTAATCGATCGGCACGTCGATCAGATGCACGCCCGGCGACGCGAAGCACTCGCGCACGAGCGGCTCGAGATCGTCGGCCGATGCGATCCGGTGCCCGTGCGCACCGTAGCTCTGCGCATACGCGACGAAATCCGGGTTCGACAGTGTCATCGCGTAATCCGGGAAGTTCATGTTCTCCTGCTTCCAGCGGATCATGCCGAACGCGTCGTCGCGCAGGATCATCACGACGAGGTCGAGCTTGAGCCGCACCGCCGTTTCGAGTTCCTGGGAATTCATCATGAAGCCGCCGTCGCCGCACACCGCGATCACCTTGCGCTGCGGATGCACGATCTTCGTCGCGATCGCCGACGGCAGGCCCGCGCCCATCGACGCGAGCGCGTTGTCGAGCAGCAGCGAATTCGGCTCGTGCGCGCGCCAGTAGCGCGCGAACCAGATCTTGTACATGCCGTTGTCGAGACAGACGATGCCGTCTTTCGGCAGCGACCGGTAGAGATCGTTGACGATCCGCACCGGATACATCGGAAAGCGCGGATCGTCCTGCCCCTTCTTCAGGTGTGCTTCGAAGTGCGCCTTGATCAGCATGAAGCGCGAGAAATCCCAGTACGGCTGCTGCGCCAGCTTCGCTTTCATCTGCCACACCGCGTTCGCGATGTCGCCGACGACCTCGATCTGCGGAAAGTACACGGGATCGACCTGCGCGCCGAGAAAGTTCACGTGGATCACGGTCTTGTCGTCGGCGCGCATGAAGAACGGCGGCTTCTCGATCACGTCGTGGCCGACGTTGATGATGCAGTCCGCGTGCTCGATCGCGCGGTGGACGAAGTCGCCGTCCGACAGCGTCGCGTTGCCGAGCCACAGCGGATGCGTCTCGTCGATCACGCCCTTGCCCATCTGCGTCGTGAAGAACGGGATGCCCGTCGCGTCGACGAATTCCTTGAGCATCTTGCAGGTCGTCTTGCGATTGCCGCCCGCGCCGATCATCAGGAGCGGATGGCGCGCCGCCCGAATCGCGTCGACCGCGCGCGCGACCGCCTTGTCCTCGGCGATCGGCCGGCGGCTGTAGCTCGCCGGGATCGGCTTGCCGTCGCCCTCTTCGTGCGCGATGTCCTCGGGCAATTCGAGATGCGTCGCGCCGGGACGCTCTTCCTCCGCGCGCCGAAACGCTTCGCGCACCGCCGACGGAATGTTGCCGATCGACACGATCTGCCGCGTGAGCTTCGTCAGCGGCTGCATCATCCCGACCACGTCGACGATCTGGAAATGCCCCTGCTTGCTCGACTTGATCGGCTTCTGCCCGGTGATCATCAGCATCGGCATGCCGCCCAGCTGCGCGTATGCGGCCGCCGTCACGAAATTCGTCGCGCCCGGGCCGAGCGTCGACAGGCACACGCCCGTCTTGCCGGTCAGCCGCCCGTAGGTGGCCGCCATGAAACCCGCCGCCTGCTCGTGGCGGGTCAACACCAGCTTGATGCGGGACCGCCGCAGGGATTCGAGCAGATCGAGGTTTTCCTCGCCGGGAATGCCGAACACATACTGGACGCCTTCTGCTTCCAGCGCCTTCACGAACAGATCCGATGCTTTCATGGGGGACTCTCGGTTGGTGCCGCGCATCCGGCCTACGGACGGCGCGGCGTTGAGCGACGCGCACGCCGGCCTACGGCGCGCGCGACCCGTTTCCTTCGACAGACAAAAGCACGAGCAAGCTGGGCGAAACCACCGCGGCGATGCGCGGCGCGGCCCGCGGCATTCGGTCGGACACCGAAATGGCGGCCGGCGCGCGAATGACGGCGCGCCGGCGGTGGAAACGCTTCTCGATTGTAGAAGATCGCCGAAAAAGCCGCTTCGAGCAGCGCGGTTGACGAAACGATGACAGTCGGAAAGGAAAGGCGTGACCGGCGGCGTATGCCGCTACCCCTTCGCGTGCTGCGCCGCGATCTCCTGCAAATCGAGATCGCGTTCGAGCAGGTACAGCATCTCGTCGTGAATCCGCCCGCCGCGATGCAGCCGCAGCAACTCCACGCGGCCGGCCGCGATCGCGGCGAGCACGACGTCGTAGTGCGCGTTGCGCTCGCTCGCCGGGAACGCGGGCTCGTTCTGATGGCGCGCAGTCACGTTCGCGCGGTACGTATATTGCTCGAGCAGCCGCGGATGGATCACGTTGCCGTCGGCGTCGCGCACGAGCGGCTGGATCGCCGCGAGCTGCGCGGCCTCGACGCGCGCCCACGCCTGCGGCTCGGTCAGATGATGCACGGCGGGCCCCGGATCGCGCAGCTTCAGCAGCCGGATCAGCGGCCCGATCGTCGTGCCCTGCAACAGCACCGTGACGAGGATCACCGCGAACGCGGCGACGAGAATCAGGTCGCGGCCCGGCATCGCATCCGGCAGCGACAGCGCGATCGCGAGCGTCACGACGCCGCGCATCCCCGCCCAGCTCATCACGGTCGCCGAGCGCCAGTCGGCGCGCAAACCGCGCCGCAATACGCGCGCGACGGGCGCCTTCAGCAATTCGACCGCGAACACCCAGACGAAGCGGGACACGACGACGGCGACGAGCACCGCGACCACGGCGGGCGTCATCGTCGCGAACACCTCGCCGAGCCCGCCGAGCCGCACGATCACGCCGCGCAGCGACAAGCCGATCAGCACGAACACGAGCGCCTCGAGCAGGAACACGATCACCTGCCAGAAGGCGGTGCCGCGGTTGCGCACCGATGCGGAGAACACCTCGTGCTGATGCCAGCCGAGCATCATCCCGGTCGTCACGGTCGCGATCACGCCGGACACCTCGGCCATTTCGCCGGCGATATAGCTGATCCATGCGGCGATGACGGCCGTCGTGATCACGAGGTAATCGTCTTCGATGAGCATCAGGAAACGCACGATCAGCCAGCCGACGGCGGAGCCGACCGCGACGCCGCCAAGGCCGAGCTCGGCGAAGCGCACGACCGCATCGCCCGCGCTGAACGCGCCCGTGAGCGCGGCGGCGACCGCGAAGCGGAACAGCACGAGCCCCGCCGCGTCGTTCAGGAGGCTCTCGCCTTCGAGCAGCACCATCAGCCGGCGCGGCAGCGCGACGCGCTCGAGCACGGCCTTCGCGGCGACCGCATCGGGCGGCGACACGATCGCGCCGAGCGCGAAGCACGCGGCCCACGGCAGGCCAGGCGCGACGAGATGCACGGCGACGCCGACGACGAGCGTCGTGAACGCGACCGCGCCGATCGCGAGCATCATGATGCCGCCGACGTTGCGCTTGAACTCCTCCCATACCGAGAAGTACGCGCCGTCCATCAGGAGCGGCGGCAGGAACACGATCAGCACGAGATCGGGATCGAGATTGACGGGCGGCAGCCCGGGCAGGAACGCGATGCCCGCGCCGCCGACGAGCAGCGCGGCCGCGGGCGGCAGCCGGAGCCGCTTCGCGAGCAGCTCGAGCGCGATGATCGCGAGAAATGACAGCAAGACGAGCTTGAATGCCGAGACCGGAGACATGAAAGCGCCTTCTTCGCAAGGGTTGAATGGCCGGACGAACGCATGGACGGTCGCGCGATTACAGCACGGCGACGCGTGCGGCGTCGAGCATGCGAATGTCAAATCCGTTCAGGATGCCGATGCTTCGGCGCGGCGAACACGTCCAACGCATCGAACGCCGAGGCGGCGACGACCGCGCGCCGCTCAATGCGGCAGCGCGCCCGCCCACCGCGCGATGCTCGACACCGCGTACAGCCCGAGCCCGATCAGCCCGCCGACCAGCGTGCCGTTGATCCGGATGTACTGCAGATCCTTGCCGATGTTCAGCTCGATCTGCCGCGACATCTCGCGCGCGTCCCAGTTCTTCACGGTATCGCTGATGTGCCGCGTCAGGAACTCGGCGAACTCGGGCGCCATCTCGCTCGCCGCGCGCTCGACGTGCTCGTTCATCGAGTCGCGCAACTGCGGGCTCTGTGCGAGGCGCTCGCCGAGCCAGTTGCCGAGCGCCGTCGCGCGCTGGTGGACGACCGACTCGTCGCGCGCGAGATCGGCCTTCAGCCACGCGCGCAGCTGGTCCCACAGGTCCTTCACGTACCGGTTGAACGCGTCGCCGTCGCGCAGATAGCGCTTGATCTCCTCGCCCTTCTCGATGAACGCGGGGTCGCTCTTCAGCCGCACGACGAGCCGCGCGGCCGCGTCGTCGAAGCTGCGCCGCAGCCGGTGCTCAGGGTCCTCGCCGATCTGCGTGAGCACGCGCGTCACGACGTTCGAGACCAGCTCCGCGCCGTGCTCGCCGAGCCAGTTCATCGGCAGCAGCCTCTCCATCTTCGGGAATTCGTATTTCAGCCAGTCGACGATGTACGTCGCGATCGACGCGCGATTCTCGGGATCGCGAAGGAACGCGACGATCTGCGCGATCCCGTCGTCGAGGAGCGCCTGATGGCGGCCGTCCTTCGTCAGCGTGTCGAGAATCGCGCCCGCCGACTGCGACAGGTCGACCCGGTCGAGCGCCGCATGGAACGCGTCCTTCACGAACGACTGGATCCGCGCGTCGTCGGTCATGTCGAGCCCGAACGCGATGAGGCGCGTCGCGTAGCCGCCCAGCACGTCCGCATTGCGCGGCGTCGCGAGCCACTGCGCGAGCCGCGCGGCCGGGTCGTGCCGCTTGATCAGCGCGACGATCGACGCCGGATCGAGAAACTTCTCCTGCACGAATGCGGCCAGATTGTCGGCAATCTTTTCCTTGTTCTGCGGAATGATCTCCGTGTGCCGCGACACGAACGGGATCGGCACGCGCCGGAACAAGGCGACGACCGCGAACCAGTCGGCGAGCGCGCCGACCATCGACGCCTCGGCGATCGCCTTGACGCCGTCGATCCAGAAGCCGCGCGGCGCGAACAGCGTCGCGACGAACACGCCCGCCGCGCCGAAGAGCAGCGCGAGCGCGCGCCGCTTGCTGTTTCGGAGTTCCCGTTCCTTGTCGTCGAGCATCGTGACCCGGTCGTATCGATTCCGCCCGTCAGGCGCGCGGCGGCGCGGACGGCAGGCGCTTCACCATCAACAGTTCGTCCGCGTAGCCGTTCGCCCCCTTCAGCGCGCGCGGCTCGACGCCGTATACGACGAAGCCGTGCCGCTCGTAGAACGCGCGCGCCGCGCCGTTGCCGTCGACGACCGCGAGCGTCACCTGCTCGACTGCTTCGGCCGCCGCCGCGAGCACCGCGTCGAGCAGCGCGGCGCCGACGCCGTGCCGACGCGCATCCGGCGCGACGTACATGCCCCACAGGAAGCCCTTGTGACGCGCCTTCGCGCCGGCGAGCCGCTTAAAGCCGGCCATCCCGGCGATCCGGCCGTCGACGTACGCGCCGAACACGATCGCGCCGGCGAGCCGCTCGGCGAACGCGACCAGCGGGCGGGCGGCTTCGGCGTCGTAGGTCGAGCCGAACGCGTCCGGCGCGTCCCGCAGCGCAGCGAGGCGGATCGCGCGATAGTCGGCCGCGTGCGCGGCCAGAAGCCGTCTGACTTCGACGGACGGTGCGGGTGCCGGTTTGACCATGACGGGCGTCGCGAGCATGAAAAATGAACTCGTCAGATGGTACACCGACGCGTCGCGCGGCTCGGTTGACCCGCGTCGCCGGCGACACTTAGAATGCCTTAACGCGGTGCTCCGGCCTGCCGCGCCGTCGATTCGACGACCATCCAGACCGATCGATGCCCGAAGGAGTCACCCACGTGCCGGACCGTCCCGCCCGCCGCAGTCCGTCGCTGCGCCGCCCGACCGGCGTCGTCGCGGCCGCGGCGCGTGCGCTCGTCGTGTGCGCAGCGCTCGGGCTTGGGCTCGCGCTTGCCGGCTGCGCGACGCATCCGCCCGCCACCACGCTCGACCGCACGGTCTCTCACGCGCTGCCGCCCGACACGTCGACGCCGCTCGCCGACGCGCTCGCCGCACCGCAGCGCGCGCATCCGGGCGAGTCCGGCTTTCTCGTGCTGCCGCGCGGCGACGAGGCGCTGCAGATGCGCATCGCGGTCGCGCGCGCGGCGACGAAGACACTCGACATCCAGTACTACATCGCCGCCGAGGACACGACGGGCAAGCTGCTGCTCGGCGCGGCGCTCTACGCGGCCGACCGCGGCGTGCGCGTGCGGATGCTCGTCGACGACCTGAACTTCAAGGACATCGATCGCCTGATGGCGGCGCTCGACTCGCACGCGAACCTCGAGGTGCGCGTGTTCAATCCGTTCGGCGCGGCGCGCCGCGGGATGTTCGCGCGCACGTCGGACGTCTTCACGCAAATCGACAACTTCACGCGCCGGATGCACAACAAGGCGATGATCGTCGACAACCAGATCGCGATCGTCGGCGGCCGCAATCTCGGCGACGAGTATTTCAACGCGAGCCCGACGTTGCAATTCCGCGATCTCGACGTG
The DNA here is from genome assembly GCF_001523835.1 of Burkholderia sp. ABCPW 14. Classification (NCBI taxonomy): domain Bacteria; kingdom Pseudomonadati; phylum Pseudomonadota; class Betaproteobacteria; order Burkholderiales; family Burkholderiaceae; genus Burkholderia; species Burkholderia sp. ABCPW 14. Next base: position 117,536 of record NZ_LOVS01000006.1, read on the forward strand.
CTCACGGCGGGCCCCGTCACGCACGACGTCTCCGCGAGCTTCGACGCGTACTGGTCGAGCGCGCTCACGTATCCGCTGCCAGTGCTGAACCGGCAGCGCTACGACGCGACGGATCTGGATGCGGCGCGCGAGGCGCTGCGTGCGCACTGGCGCGCGAACGCGACGCCGTACAACGCGAAGCCGCTGAACGCGACGCCGCTGTCCGCGCAGATCGCCCGCGACGAGCTCGGCCTCGTCTGGGCGCCGGCGGAGTTCACGGCCGATTCGCCCGACAAGATCGCCGCGCCCGACGACAGCTACAAGAGCCCGCCGATGCAGCGGCTCATCGCGCTGACGCGCGACGCGCAGCGCGAATTCCTCGTGCTGTCGCCGTATTTCGTGCCGCACAAGGCGGGTGTGAAGGCGCTCGGCCAGCTCACCGCGCGCGGCGTGCGCGTCGCCATCCTGACGAATTCGCTCGCCGCGACCGACGCGGTCGCCGTGCAAGCGGGCTACGCGCCGTATCGCGTGCCGATGCTGCGACACGGCATCGAGCTGTACGAATACAAGCCGGATCAGGGGCGCACGCGCATCGGCATGCTCGGCTCGCGCTCGCGCGCGAGCCTGCATGCGAAGGCATACGTGATCGATCGGAAGATTCTCGTGATCGGCTCGCTGAACCTCGATCCGCGCTCCGCGCACCTGAACACGGAGCTCGCGCTCGTGATTCACAGCCCGCGGCTCGCGAAAGAAGTCGCCGACCTGTTCGACGAGGTGACGAAGCCGACCATCAGCTATCGCGTGACGCTCGCGTCCGATACGCCGGGCGCGCCCGGCGCGGTGCAGACGGCGGGCGCGAGCACGGCCGCGTGGCCGCTCGTGTGGACCGAAGTCGCCGACGGCCGCGTGCGCACGTACGGCGTCGATCCGCACGCGGGCTTCTATCGCAACCTGCTCGCGGGGCTGTGTCTGTTGTTGCCGATCGACGATCAGCTTTGATGCGCGGCGCGGCTTCACGCCGCGCCCGCGGTACGCGTTGCGTTTACAGCGCCGCGCGAACCCGCTGCGCCAGCGCCTCGAGCTCGGCCGCGTCGGCCATCTCGCGCGCGTGCATCTTCAGCGGCTCGTCGGCCCAGCGCGGAATCACGTGGAAATGCACGTGCGGCACCGTCTGGCCCGCCGCCGCGCCGTTGAACTGGCCGATGAAGAGCCCTTCCGGCTCGAGCGTCCGGCGCAATGCGAGCGCGACGCGCTTCACCATCTTCATCGATTCGGCCGCCGCGGCCTCGGACAGCTCGTAGAACGTCTCCGCCGCCTCCTTCGGCACGACGAGCGCATGGCCCTTCGATTGCGGCATGATGTCCATGAACGCGAGCGTCGTGTCCGTTTCGCACAGGCGGATGCACGGCACTTCGCCGCGCAGGATCTTCGCAAAAATGTTCGATTGATCGTAGGCCATCAAAGTCTCCCGGCTCGCGAGCCTGTCTGTCGGATGTTCGTCAACTCGCGATTCTTACCGGTCGCGCGCGATCGCGCAAGCGATCCGGCATGCGAATGCGCGCGCGCAAGCGTCGGCCGCTTGCGCGCGCGTGCCGGCGTCGATCCGGGAGCGACATGTCACGCGCCGGATGCTAGGCGCCGCGCGGCAACATCGATCGCAGCGCGACGGACGGGTCCGCGAGACGCACGGGATCGAGCGCGACGTTCGCCGTCATCAACCGCCGGCACGCGGCGATCTCTCGCCCCGCGTTGACGGCCGCCGCCGCTTCGAGCTCGCCGCGCGCATTCAGCGCGAACACGCAGAACGCGCCGTCGTCCGGCGACCCTCGCACGACGAGCGTCTGCTCGTCGCCGAAAAGGCCGAGCGTCTGCAGATTGCAGTCGTACTGATCGGACCACAGCCACGGCCATTCCGCGTAGGTTTCGCAGCCGCCGAGCATGTTCGCGGCCGCGACGCCCGGCTGGTTCTCCGCGACCTGCCACGATTCGATCCGCACGCGGCGGCCGACGAGCGGATTGAAATGCCGCGTAACCTCGCCCGCCGCGAAGATCGCCGGATCGGCGGTGCGGCACATCTCGTCGACGCATACGCCGTTGTCGACATCGAGGCCCGCCGCCTGCGCGAGCTCGACGTTCGGCACGACGCCGATGCCGGCCACGACGACGTCGGCTTCGACGTCGCCCGCGCTCGTTTCTACTACGACTGCGCCGTCCACGCCGCGTCGAATCCGCTCGGGCAGCGCGGCGAGCCGCACGTCGACGCCGCGCCGCGTATGCAGCGCGAGCGCGAACGTGCCGATGATTTCCGGCATCCCGCGCTGAAGCAGGCGTTGCGCGGGGTCGACGAGCGTCGCGCGGCAGCCGAGCCGCACCGCCGACGCGGCGACTTCCAGCCCGATGAAGCCGCCGCCCAGCACCGCGACGCGCTTGCCCGGCGCGAGCGCCGCGTGCAATGCGCGGGCATCGGCAACGGTGCGCACGTAATGAACCGGCACGTCCGCGTCGACCGGGCCGGCGAAGCGCCGCACGCGCGAGCCGGTCGCGATCAGCAGACGCGCGTAGCCGACGCGCGTGCCGTCGCTCAGGCACACCCGCTGCTCGGTGCGCTCGATCGCATCGACGCGCACGCCGAGCCGCAGCGCGATGTCGCGCTCGCGATACCACGCGGCGTCGCGCACGAACGCGCGGCGCTCGCCTTCGTCGTCGACGAGCGCGTCCTTCGACAGCACCGGCCGGTCGTACGGCAGCTCGGGCTCCGCGCCGATCATCACGATCCGCGCGGCCGGATCGCGTTCGCGCAGCGTCTCGGCCGCGCGGCGCGCCGCGTGCCCGCCGCCCGCGATCAGATACGGATCAGTCGTCGACATGGATCTCGACCTGTCCGTCGACGATGCGGATCGGATACGCGCGCACGGGCTCCGTCACGGGCGCGCATTTCGGCGCGCCCGTGCGGATGTCGAAGAGCCCCTGATGCAGCGGGCATTCGACGCAGCCGTCCTCGATGAAGCCTTCGGACAGCCGCGCGTGTCCGTGCGTGCACAGGTCGTGCAGCGCGAACACGTCGTCGCCGATCCGGAACACCGCGACCGGCCTGCTGCCGACGACGCGCGCGGCCGGCTCATCCTCCGTGAATTCATCGAGCGCGCCGAGCGGATGCCACGCGGCGACGGTTTCGTTGCTCATGCTTCGAACTCCTTGCGAGAATCAGATCGGCGTCGCGAGCAGCGTCTGCACGCGCGACGTGTCGTAAATCACGCGCTTCTTCCGGTAGCGCAGTCCGTCGGCCGTGCGCACGACCGTGTCGTAATACTTGCCCGCCTGGTACACGCTCGATTCGCCGTCGCTGCGCGTCTGCACGACGACGTAGCTGCTCTCCGTCTCGATCTCGCCGTCCTTTGCGCCGACGATCGTGAGTCCGGACGTCATGTGCCGATACGTATGCGCTTCGTAGATGTTCGCGTGGCGCAGCGACACGACGCGGTCGCGCAGCATCCGCCGGTTCGTGCAATGGACGATGCCGATCGGCAAGCCCATGTCCGCGTTTTCCTTCGGGACGATTTCGTACAGGCAGTCTTCGGTGAAAAGCCCCGGCCAGCTTTCGAGCCGGTCGTTGTCGAGATGGCCGATGTAGCGGTCCTGCAGCATGTGCAGCTCGAACCACACGCGGATGTCGTCGGTGATGTCGGTCATGTTCGTCTCCCGCTTCAATAGCCCATCAGCTTCTGGTAGCCGACCCAGAACTTGCGGATCAGGCTCTCGGTGATCGCCGTGTCCTCCTGGTCGGGATTGCCGCGCGACATCTCGATCACCGACGCCGCGTCCGCGTCGCGCACGGTGCCGCGCTGGACGAGCTCGGTCGCCTCGGTGTCCTCCATCGAGATGTAGCCCGCGGGCCCGACGAGGTTCGCCTGCTTGATCCGCAGCTCGCGCAGCTCGGGCGTGTCGTCCGCGTAGCCGAAGAAGTGGAAGATCAGCTCGAAGTTCTTCGGCCCCTTCGGCAGCAGTTGCCGCGCGACGAGCGTGTTGTGGATCTGCTGGATCACGAGCTGAGGGAAGATCGGCTGGATGTGGTTCGTCGTGTCTTCGTCGTACTCGGACACGAGGCCGAGGATCGAATCGTCCTCGAGCGCGAAACCTTCGTCGAACGAACGGATGTTCTGCTGCTTGTACGCGCTCGCGGTGTCCGCGTCGTCGCGCGTCTTCGTCATCGTGATGATGCTGTGCAGCCCGTGCGTCGCGTCCGGAATCGAGCGCGCCTTCATCCCGACGCGGAAGATGTTGAACGTCGTATGGAACAGATGCAGCATGCTCGCGTGATACGGATCCTTCACGTTCTCGAAATACAGCTTCCAGTTCGACTTCGAATACTGGCGCGTGCAGCCGAGATACTCGATCGGCTTGTGAAAGATCCGCTCGATCCACGGCCGCATCTGCGGGCCGAGATAGTCGGGCAGCGGCGCGACGTCGTCGCTGAACGTCGCGAACACGAGGCCCTGGTAGCTGTCGACGCGCAGCTTGCGCAGCCCGTGATGCGTCGGATCGAAGTCCGCGGGCATTCCAGACATGCCCTTCTGGCCGCGCCTGAACGGCACGCCGAGCAGGTTGCCCTGGCTGTCGAAGCTCCACTGGTGGTACACGCACGTATGCGAGCTCGCGTTGCCGCGCGCCTTGCGGCACACCTGCGCGCCGCGGTGCGCGCAGCGGTTCACCCACGCGGCGAGCGCGCCGTCCTCGCCGCGCGTGACGACGACGGGCGTGTCGCCGACGAACGTGCTCTTGAAGTCGCCCGGATTCGGAATCTCCGCTTCGAGCGCGACGAAATTCCATGTCGGACCGCGAAAGATCCGCTCCTGCTCGCGGTCGTACACCGCCTGCGAGCTGAACACCTTGTACGGCACGCGCGAGCCGTCGTCGCGCGGGAATCGCACGTCGGATGAATCGGCGCGATCGATCAGCGATACTGGCGATTCGGTCAGTTCCATTGTTGTCTCCTGTCGATCGGAGTTAGCGCTTCAGCGCTTACGCCGATCCCATGCAAGATGCTTGCGGTTGAGGCGGTCGACAATCCGCCTGACGGGACTGATTTTTGAAACGCTAAAATCCGCCGTCTATCCGGAAAGTGCGGTTGCGGCGGCGCAGTATCCACTTCCGGCGGATTTTGTGCGCTACGATGCGCGCATCAGACATGCCATCCGGCCGGCGAGCGATATTCAGGACGCCGGCGCTTTGTGCGAGGCAGACGATCATGCCCCCGACCCCATTCGATCCGCTCGCGCTGCGCGAGCACCGGCTGTTCGAATCGCGCGATCTCGACGAAACGCGCGAGCGGATCTCGCGCGTGATGCAGCCGCACGCGCTGCTGCCGGACGGCACGCGGCACGGGCCGTCACATATGGATTTCGTGCGGCTCGGCGGGCTCGGAATCGGAACCATCGCGTTCGGCGACGCGATGCAGGTGCGCGTCGACGCGGTCGACGGCTATCACTTGCTGATGTTTTGTCTGACGGGTTGCGCGCAGGTGCGCACGATGGGCCGCGCGTTCGACGTCGACGGCCACACGGGCGTGCTGTGCCCGCCCGGCGAGCCGTTCGCCGCGCACCTTTCCCGCGATTGCGAGCAGTTCGTCCTCCGTATCGATGCCGCGACGCTCGCCGCGCACATCGGCGATGCGGCGGCGTCGCTCGATCCGGTGATCGGCGTCGACGATTCGGCGCTGAGCGCGTGGATGCAGCAGCTGAAGCTCGTCGCGCGCTCGCCCGAGCTGCTCGCGAGCGCGAGCGCGAACCCGCGCGTCGCGGTGAGGCTCGAACAATTGCTGCTCGACCTGCTGATCGACGGCCATCCGCCCGCCGCCGCGCCCGTGCGGCGCGCCGATCCGGCGCCGGGCTTCGTGCGGCGCGCGCAGGAATTCATCGACACCCAATTCGCGCAGCCGTTGCAGCTCGCGGATATCGCACAAGCGGCGGGCGTGCCCGAACGCACGCTGCGCGACGGCTTCCTGCAGTTTCGCGGAATGAGCCCGATGCAGTACCTGCGCAAGATGCGGCTCGACCATGCGCGCGAGCTGCTGCGCGCGGCGGCGCCCGACCGGCGGATCGCCGAGATCGCGCTCGATTGCGGCTTCGCGCACTTCGGCCGCTTCGCGCTCGCGTACCGCGAGCGGTTCGGCGAGCTGCCGTCCTCGACGCTCGCCGACCAGCGCGACGCTTGAGCCGGCCCGCGCTCCGCGCGCGGCGTCAGCGGCCCGCCATCAGTTCCCGCGCGAGCGAGCAGAACAGCGTGGTCGCGCGGCTCGCGTCGTGCAGCCGCCGGCTCAGGATGATCGGCGACGTCGCGACGGGCTCCGGCAGCGGCCGGTAGACGACGCCCTTCACCCTCACCCCTTCGACGCTCTCCGGCACGAGCGACACGCCGACCTGCGCGGCGACGAGGCCGAGCGCCGTCTGCAGTTCGCGCACCTCGTGCACCGCCGCGGGCGCGAGGCCGCCGTCGCGCAGCGCGGACAGTTGCTGATCGGCAAAGCTCGGCCGCGGCGTACTCGGGTAAACGATCAGCGTCTGCCCGGCGATCTCCGCGAGCGAGAGCGGCGCGTCGGGCGCGGCGAGCGGATGCCCGTCCGGCAGCGCCGCGATCAGCCGCTCTTCGACGAGCACCTCGCGCACGAGCTGGTCGTCGTCGAAGCGCAGCCGGCCGAAGCCGATGTCGATCCGGCCGCCTTTCAGCGCGCCGAGCTGCTCGAGCGTGAACATTTCGATCAGCGACAGCTCGACCGCCGGCGCGGCCTCGCGGAACGCGCGGATCACGTCGGGCAGCGCGCCGTACAGCGTGGACGGCACGAAGCCGATCACGATCCGCTCCGCCGCCTGCGCGAGCCGGCGCGTGAGCGGCGCGAGTTCGTCGGCCTGCTCGAGCACGCGCCGTGCCTGCGCGTAGAACACCCGCCCCGCGTCGGTCAGCTTCAGCGGCCGCGCGCCGCGCTCGAAGAGCGCCAGGCCGATCTCGTCCTCGATCAGTTGCAGCTGGCGGCTCAACGGCGGCTGCGTCATGTGCAGCCGTTCCGCGGCGCGCGTGATGTTCATTTCTTCGGCCACCGCGATGAAATACCGGAGCTGACGCAGTTCCATGCATACCTCGAAAGTATGGAAGTAGTCGGAAAGGGTGTTGGACGCCGCCGCGCGTTTGTTTCTACCATGTGCGCGACAGGAGGATTTCGATGATAGCAACAGGCATCACCATCGACCGCATCGAGACGCTGCTCGTCGATGTGCCGACGATCCGGCCGCACAAGCTGTCGGTCGCGACGATGCACCGCCAGACGCTCGTGCTCGTCCGCGTTCGATGCTCGGACGGTATCGAAGGCGTCGGCGAAGGCACGACGATCGGCGGCCTCGCGTACGGCGAGGAAAGCCCCGAGAGCATCCGCACGAACATCGACACCTATTTCGCGCCGCTGCTGCAAGGCGCGGACGCGACCCGCCCCGGCGCCGCGATGGCGCGCGTGCGCAAGCTGTTCCAGGGCAACCGCTTCGCGAAATGCGCGCTCGAGACCGCGCTGTTCGATGCGCAGGCGCGCCGGCTCGGCGTGCCGCTGTCCGAGCTGTTCGGCGGCCGTGCGACCGATGCGCTCGACGTCGCGTGGACGCTCGCGAGCGGCGACACCGATCGCGATATTGCGGAGGCCGAAGCGATGCTCGAAGCGCGCCGCCATCGCGCGTTCAAGCTGAAGATCGGCGCGCGCGCGGTCGCCGACGACGTCGCGCACGTGGTCGCGATCAAGCGCGCGCTCGGCGAGCACGGCGACGTGCGCGTCGACGTGAATCAGGCGTGGACCGAAAGCGAAGCGGTGTGGGCGAACATGCGGCTCGCGGAAGCGGGCGTGAGCCTCGTCGAGCAGCCGATCGTCGCGACGAACCGCGCGGGCCTGAAACGCCTGACCGCGCTCGCGCACATCCCGATCATGGCCGACGAGGCGCTGCACGGCCCCGTCGACGCATTCGCGCTCGCGCGCGACCGCGCGGCCGACGTGTTCGCGGTGAAGATCGCGCAATCGGGCGGCCTGCAAGGCGCCGCGGCCGTCGCGTCGATCGCGGCCGCGGCCGGCATCGACCTGTACGGCGGCACGATGCTCGAAGGCGCGGCCGGCACGATCGCGTCCGCGCAGCTCTTCAGCACGTTCGGCTCGCTCAAGTGGGGCACCGAGCTGTTCGGCCCGCTGCTGCTGACCGAGGAGATCCTCGTCGAGCCGCTGCGTTACGAGGATTTCAAGCTGCACCTGCCGGCCGCTCCCGGTCTCGGCATCACATTCGATTGGGCCCGCATCGAGCGGATGCGACGCCAGTCCCGCTGACCCACGCCTACACTCATTGACATAGGAGACGCAGATGAACAAGGAAGCCATCGACGCCCTGCTGCAGTCGTTCGACGACGCCGCGAAGAATCCCGGCAACCCGCGCGTGCGCGCGATCGTCAACCGGATCGTGAAGGACCTGTTCCACACGATCGAGGATTTCGACGTGCAGCCGAGCGAATTCTGGTCCGCGCTCAACTACCTGAACGAAGCAGGCAAGGAATTCGGACTGATCGCGGCCGGCCTCGGCTTCGAGCGCTTCCTCGACGTGCGGATGGACGAAGCGGAAGCGAAGGCGGGCCTGCAAGGCGGCACGCCGCGCACGATCGAAGGGCCGCTGTACGTCGCCGGCGCGCCGGAATCGGTCGGCCATGCGCGTCTCGACGACGGCACCGATCCCGGCCAGACGCTGCTGATGCGCGGCCGCGTGCTCGGCGACAACGGCAAGCCGCTCGCGAACGCGCTCGTCGAAGTGTGGCATGCGAACCACCTCGGCAATTATTCGTACTTCGATCCATCGCAGCCGGCGTTCAATCTGCGCCGCTCGATCCGCACCGGCGCCGATGGCCGCTACAGCTTGCGCAGCGTGCTGCCCGTCGGCTACAGCGTACCGCCCGGCAGCAAGACCGAGCAATTGCTCGACCAGCTCGGCCGCCACGGCCACCGTCCCGCGCACATCCACTTTTTCGTGTCGGCGCCCGGCCATCGCAAGCTGACGACGCAGATCAACATCGAAGGCGATCCGCACATCTGGGACGACTTCGCGTTCGCGACGCGCGAGGGCCTGATTCCGGAGATCAAGCAGGCCGAAGGCGCGGAAGGCAAGCCTTACGGAATCGACGGTCAATTCGCGCTGATCGACTTCGACTTCTCGCTGACGCACGAGCGCGGCGACGTGCCGGCGAGCGAAGTCGAGCGCGTTCGCGCGCAGGCGTGAGCGGCGTCGCCGCAACGTTCATCACAAGGAGCAAGCCATGCTGTTTCATGTGGAAATGACCGTCGACCTGCCCGTCGACATCGATCCGGTGAAGGCGGCCAGCCTGAAGTCCGAAGAAAAGGAGATGGCGCAGCGGCTGCAGCGTGAATGCGTGTGGCGGCACCTGTGGCGCATCGCGGGCCGCTACGCGAACGTCAGCATCTTCGACGTCGAGAGCCCCGCGCACCTGCACGACGTGCTGAGCCAGTTGCCGCTCTTCCCGTACATGCAGATCGAAGTGCGCGCGCTGTGCCGTCATCCGTCGTCGATCCACGACGACGATCGCTGAGCGGCGGCGCGCCTCGTCGCGATGCGACGCCCCGACGAAAACGCCGCCCGCCGTCCGTCGCCGGGCGGCGCGCGTCGCTCGACCGCTGGCGTCCGGCTCGCTCGTCGGAGGCTTGCGCGCGCGATGCCGCCCGCCGTCCGCTGAGGCGCGCCGCCCGGATTGAGCCGATAACCCGCCGACGCGCCTGCTCATTCGCCTGCTCATTTACCTGCTCACTCCGCCTCGACACGATGACGCCGACATCCCCGAACGCCGCATTCCGCCGGCTCGCTACCCGCTGCGCCCCGGCGCTGACCAGCCGCCGCCGAGCGCCTTGTACAGCGTGATCAGGTTCGACTGCTTCGCCAGCAGATCCGTGACGAGCTGCTGCTGCGCGGTGTACAGCGTGCGCTGTGCGTCGAGCAGCGTGAGGAAGCTGTCGGTGCCGGTCCGGTAGCGCGCCTGGGCGAGCGCGTAGTATTCGTGCGCCGACGCGACGTATTCTCGGTCGGCCGCCACCTGCTCGACATACGTCGTGCGCCCGACGAGCGCATTCGCGACTTCCTTGAACGCGGTCTGGATCGCCTTCTCGTAGTCGGCGATGTCGATGTCCTTCTCGATCTTCGCGACGTCGAGCGACGCCTTGTTGCTGCCGTAATCGAAAATCGGCATCGTGATCGCCGGCGCGAACGTCCATGCTCCGCTGCCCGCCTTGAAGAGGCCCGACAGGCTGCTGCTCGACGTGCCCGCCGACGCGGTCAACGCGATCTTCGGGAAGAACGCCGCGCGCGCCGCGCCGATGTTCGCGTTCGCGGCCTTCAGCGTGTGCTCGGCCTCGACGATGTCCGGCCGGCGGGCCAGCAGGTTCGACGGCACGCCCGCGCCGATGTCTTCCAGCAGGCTCGGGCTCTCCAGCGTCCCGGCGGGCGGCAGGTCGTCGGGCAGCGGACAGCCGATCGCCGCGACGAGATTGTTGAGATCCTGCTCGACCGCGCGTGAGTAGGACGCGAGGCTCGCCCGCGCGCTCGCGAGCGAGTTCTGCGCCTGCCGGACGTCCTGCAGCGACGCGTTGCCGATCTTCATGCTCGCCGTCGTCAGATCGAGCGTCTGCTGATCGGCGGCCGCCGTGTCGGCGGCGATCTTCAACAGCGCATCGTCCGCGAGCCACTGCAGATAATCGGTCGCCACCGTCGCGATCAGACTGATCTGCGTGCTCGTGCGCGATGCGTCGGTCGCGAGATACTGTTCGAGCGCCTGCCGCTTCAGGCTGCGCAGCCGCCCAAAGAAATCGATCTCCCAAGACGTGGTGCCGACGCTCACGCTGCTGGAGCCGAGACCGGATTCCGTGCCGAGCGCGCGCTCGCGCGTGAGCGAGCCGGACGCGTCGATCGCCGGTGCGAGATTCGCCCGTGCGATCCGGTACTGCGCCTCGTATTCGGCGACGTTCAGCGCGGCGACGCGCAGATCGCGGTTATTGTCGAGCGCGAGCGCGATCAGCCGCTGCAGCCGCGCGTCCTTGAAGAAATCGCGCCATCCCACGTCGGCGGCGAGCGGCGCCTGCGCCGTGCGCGACACCGCGGCATCGGATGCGTACGCCGGCCACGCCGCTTCGACGGGCGACGCGGGACGCTGATACGCGGGATCGAGCGAACAGGCGCTCAGCGCGACCGCGCAGGCCAGACTCAAAGTCTTGAATTTCATGCTTCGCCCTCGCCGGCCTGTTGCGTGTCGTTCGAATGGCCATGCTCGCCGAACAGCCCGCGCACGACGACAAAGAAAATCGGCACGAAGAAGATTGCGAGCGCCGTCGCGGCGACCATCCCGCCCGTCACGCCTGTGCCGATCGCACGCCGGCTCGCCGAGCCCGCGCCGGTGCTGATCACGAGCGGCAGCACGCCGAACACGAACGCGAGCGACGTCATCAGGATCGGCCTCAGCCGCATGTGCGCGGCTTCCAGCGCCGCGTCGATCAACCCGCGTCCTTGCGCCTGCAGATCCTTCGCGAATTCGACGATCAGGATTGCGTTCTTCGTCGACAGCCCGATCGTGGCGAGCAGCCCGACCTTGAAATAGATGTCGTTCGACAACCCGCGCAGATGCGCGCCGAGCAACGCGCCCAGCACGCCGAGCGGCACCACCAGAATCACCGCGAGCGGCACCGACCAGCTCTCGTAAAGACCCGCCAGGCACAGAAACACGACGATCAGCGAGATCGCGTACAGATAGACCGCCTGCGATCCGGCGAGCCGCTCCTGATATGACTGGCCGGTCCATTCGACGCCGAACCCGGCCGGCAACTGCTTCGCGAGCCGCTCGACGGCCGTCATCGCCTGCCCCGTGCTCGCGCCCGGGCCGGTCTGCGCGGACATTTCCATCGCGAGCGCGCGGTTGTAGCGCTCGATCTGCGGCGGCCCGAACGTCCAGCGGCTCGTCGAGAACGCGGAGAACGGCACCATCGATCCGTCGTAATTCGTCGCCCCCGATGACGTGGAAGACGAAGACGAAGACGAAGACGAGGACGACGTCGAGGACGAGGACGTCGAAGAAGCCTTCACGTACCATTGACCGATGTCGGCGGGCATCATCCGGTACGGCGCGTCTGCCTGCACGTAAACCTTCTGAATGCGCCCCGTATCGACATAGTTGTTCACGTAGGTCGAGCCGAACGCGGTCTGCAACGTGTCGTCGACGTCCGAGATCGACAGCCCGAGCGCGCCTGCCTTCTCGCGATCGATGTCGACGTGAAACTGCGGCGTATCTTCGAGGCCGGACGGCCGCATCAGCGCGAGCGCCGGGTCCTTCGCAGCCAGCGCCATCAGCCGGTTGCGCGCGGCGAGCAGCTTGTCGTGCCCCTGTCCGCCGCGATCCTCCAGCTCGAAATCGAGGCCGCTCTGTGTGCCGAGGTCGTGGATCGCGGGCGGATTCATCACGAACACTTGCGCATCGCGATCCTTGGCGAAATGCGCGTTCGCGCGCGCGATCATCGCGGTGGCCGACTGGCTGGACGCGGTCCGCTCGCTCCAGTTCTTCAGCGAAACGAATGCGAGCGCGTTGTTCTGACCTTGTCCGTTGAAACTGAAGCCGTTGACCGTGATCATCTGGTCGACCGACGGCTCGCTCTTCAGGAAGTAGCGCTCGACCTGCTCGACCGTCTTCAGCGTCCGCCCGGCGGGCGTGCCGACGGGCGTCGAGATCGACACGAGAAAATAGCCCTGGTCTTCGTCCGGCAGATACGACGACGGCAGCTTGACGTAAAGCCATGCAACGACCGCGCCGATCAGCGCGTAGACGATCAGGTAGCGCCCGGGCCGGCCGACCATCCGCACGAGCGTCGCGCTATAGCGAGCGTTTCCGGCCTCGAACGCGCGATTGAACCAGCCGAGGAAACCGCGCCGCGCGTGATGCTCGACGTCGGCGCGCTTGAGCAGGGTCGCGCACAGCGCGGGCGTGAGCGTCATCGCGAGCACGACCGACAGCGCCATCGCAGCGACGATCGTGATCGAAAACTGCCGGTAGATCGCCCCCGTCGACCCGGAAAAGAACGCCATCGGAATGAACACGGCGGTCAGCACCGTCGTGATCCCGACGAGCGCACCCGTGATCTGTCCCATCGCCTTGCGGGTCGCTTCCTTCGGTCCGAGCTTCTCTTCGGCCATGATCCGCTCGACATTCTCGACCACGACGATCGCGTCGTCGACGAGCAGGCCGATTGCGAGCACCATGGCGAACATCGACAGCACGTTGATCGAGAAGCCAGCCGCGGCCATCACCGCGAACGTGCCGAGCAGCGCGACCGGCACGACGATGGTCGGGATCAGCGTCGCGCGCACGTTCTGCAGGAACAGGTACATCACGAGGAACACCAGCACGACCGCTTCGACGAGCGTCTTCAGCACCTCCTCGATCGAGATCCGCACGAACGGCGTCGTGTCGTACGGATACGCGATCGCGATGTCCTTCGGCAATTGCGGCTTCAGCTCGTCGATCTTCGCGCGCACGGCGGTCGCGACCGTCATCGCGTTCGCGCCCGTCGCGAGCTTGATCGCGAGCGCGGCGGACGGCTTGCCGTTCAGCCGCGACGACGTGTCGTAGCTGTCGCCGCCCACTTCGACGCGCGCGACGTCCCTCAATCGCACTTTCGAGCCGTTGGCGTTCACGCGCAGCAGGATGTCGCCGAACTGCTCCGGCGTGGTCAGGAGGCTGGCGGCGGAAACCGTCGCGTTGAGCGCCTGCGCGTCGGTGGCGGGCGTGCCGCCCAACTGCCCGACCGACATCTGCACGTTCTGGTTGGTGATCGCTGTCGTCACGTCGGAGGTCGCGACGCCGAAGCCGTGCATCTTCACCGGATCGAGCCAGATCCGCATCGCATGCTGCGCGCCGAACAGCGTGACGTCACCGACGCCGTTCACCTGCGTGAGCGGATCCTCGAGCTGCGTCGCGATCACGTTGCCGAGATCGATCGAATCGAGGCTGCCGCCCGGCGACGACAAAGCGATGATCATCAGGAAATCGCTCGCCGATTTCGCGACCTGCACGCCCTGTTCCTGCACGGTCTGCGGTAGCGACGACGTCGCCTGGCTGACCTTGTTCTGCACCTGCACCTGCGCGATGTCGGGATCGGTGCCGGGCTGGAACGTCAGTGTGATCGTCCCTTGGCCGGCTGCGCTGCTCTTCGACGACAGGTACAGCAGGTTGTCGATGCCGCTCAGCTTCTGCTCGATCACCTGCGTGACGGTGGCCGCGATCGTCTCGGCGGATGCGCCGGGATAGGTGGCCGTGATCTGCACCGAAGGCGGCGCGATGCTCGGATACTGCTCGACCGGCAGCGTCGTGACCGACGCCGCGCCGATCATCATCACGATGATCGCCATCACCCACGCGAGGATCGGACGGTTGATGAAGAAATTCGCCATGCCGCCCCCTCAGTGCGCGGCCGACGCCGCGGTCGCGGACGCGCCGTCGCCGGCGATCCGGACCGGCGTCCCGGCATGGACCTGCTGCAATCCGCTGACGATCACGCGATCGCCCGCCTTCAGCCCCTGTGTGACGATCCATTGATCGCCGTATGCGGTGTCGGCCTTCACCGCCACCCGTGTCGCGATGCCTTTCGCGTCGACCACGAATACCGTCGCGCCACCATCCGAGCTGCGCGTCACCGCGAGCTGCGGCACGAGCAGCGCATGATCGTCCGTGCCCTCGTCGAGCCGCGCGCGTACGAACATGCCGGGCAGCAGCGCGTGATCCGGATTCGGAAAGATCGTCCGCAGCGTCACGGAGCCCGTTGTCGCATCGACCGTGATGTCCGAGAACTGCAGCGCGCCGGCTTGCTCGTACTCCGTGCCGTCTTCGAGCACGAGCTTGACGGCCGCACCGTTGCCCGCCGCTTTCAGACTGCCCGACGCGAACGCGCGCCGCAGCTTCAGCCAATCGGCGCTCGTGCGGGACACGTCGAGATACATTTCGTCGATCGCCTGGATCGTCGACAGCGCGCTCGTCTGATCCGTCGTGACGAGCGCCCCTTCGGTGACGCTCGACGCGCCGATTCGCCCCGACACGGGCGCGACGATCCGCGTGTAGCCGAGGTTGACGCGTGCGGATTCGAGCGACGCCTGATCGGCGATCACGTCGGCGGCGTCCTCGCGCACGGCCGCGACCGCGTCGTCGTAATCCTGCTTGCTGACCGCGTTGATCTTGACCAGTTCCGCGTAGCGATCGGCCTTGGTCTTCGCCGACGCGAGCGTCGCCTGCGCCTTCGCGAGCGTGCCGCGCGCCTGATCGTACGACGCCTGATAGGTCGCCGGATCGATCTGGTACAGCACCTGCCCCGCCTTCACGTCCGAGCCTTCGGTGAAGAGCCGCTTGCGGACGATCCCGCCGATCTGCGGCCGCACCTCGGCGACCTTGATCGCGGACAACCGGCCCGACAATTCGGTGTGCTGGACGATGGACTGCTCGGCAAGCGTCATCACGCCGACTTCGACAGCCGTCGCGCCGGCACCGGACGCCCCGCCCCGGCCGCATCCCGCTTGCAGCGAGACGACCAGGACGACGAGCGCGAGCGACGCGCGCCGGCGCAACGGGCGCGCCGGTGCGCGCGGACGATCGGATGGAATGGGTATGCGGTTCATGGCTTCTCGTCGGTTCCGAGTCGGTTCCGCCGCACACGCGACGGGGCGCGCTGAAAGCAGCCGGTGCACGGCGGAACAGGAAACCACGAGCGTAAGGAAATGCCTCTTACGGGGGCTTAGCGCCGCGTTACCGTCTGTAACGGACGCCGGGTGATGCGTCGCTCAGCGCTCCGAATCGTCGGGATGCCTGATCGCACCGCGCAACGTGAGCGGGAAGGTCATCGTCGCGACGAAGCCGCCGTCGGGCGCGTTGCACGCCGCGAGCTCACCGCCGTGATAGTGGGCGAGCCGCCTGACGATTGCAAGGCCGAGGCCGCAATGCGCATCGCCGCCGCGCGCGGCGTCGAGCCGAACGAACGGCCGCAGTGCGCGTTCGAGCTGCGCGGGTGGAATGCCTGCGCCATGATCGCGCACGGTCAGCACGTAGCCGCCGGCCGTCGCGCGCGTCGCGATCTCGACGGGCGGCTCGCCGTAAGTGAGCGCGTTCTCGATCAGATTCGACAGGATCCGGTCCAGATCGACGAGCGGCAGGCCGAAGCCGTCGCCCGCGCGCAGGTCGAGCGTCAGCAGCGTGTCCTCGCCGAGGATGTCGCCGTAGTGCTGGCGACAATGTGCGTCAACGCTCGCGACCGGCGACGCGTCCGCGGCGTCCCGCGCGAAGTCGAGGAACTGCGTGACGATCCGCGACAGCGATTGCGCGTCGCGCAGGAAGCCCGTGCGATTCGCCTCGTCGGGCAGCAGATCCGCGCGCACCTGCATCCGCGTGATCGGCGCGCGCAGGTCGTGCGCAAGACCCGCCAGCATCACCGATCGCTCCTGCTCCATCTGCGCCAGTTCGCGCACCATGTCGTTGAAGTCGCCGACCAGCTCCTTCACCTCGCGCGGCCCGCTCTCCCGCACGACAGGCGGCCGGTGGCCGAGCCGGTACTCGCGGGCCGCCTGCGCGAGCCGCCTGAGCGGCCGCTGCAAGTGCCATGCGCCGAGGACGGCCAGCGCGATCGCCAGCAGCACCGTCAGCGACGACATGCCGATGAAGCGTGCAAATGACGGCATCGCGCTCGTCATCGTCACCCAGTAATGGTCGTCCGGATAGCGCACCCACAGCGCATTGGTGCCTTCGTCGGCCACGACGTGCGAGCCGGGCGGAAGCTGGCGGCGCAGATCGCGCTCGAACGGACCGTTCGTATCCGCGCACGACGCGGGACAACCATATGCCGCCGCGTCGCCGACGTTGACGAACGATGCGCCGAGCGTCGAGCTGACGGCGCGCCCCAGTTCGCCGCCCGTCGCGCGCGCCTGCACCGACAGCGCGACGGCACGCCGCGTCTGCTCCACTTCGAGCGCGAAGCGCTCGCGGTCCAGCAGCACGATGCCGAGCACGTGAACCGCGACGATGAGCCCCACCGTCATCAGCGCGAGACGGACGAACAGCGTGTCAGCGGGATTCTTCATCGTCGCCGCTGCTCGCGCCGCCCGGTACGAACATGTAGCCCACGCCGCGCATCGTCCGGATGTAGCGCGGCCGCGCGGGATCGTTTTCCAGCAGGCGGCGCAGGCGCCACACCGGCACGTCGATGCCGCGCTCCGTCAGATCGGAATACGGACCGTGCAGCAGGTCGAGCAGCCGCGCGCGCGACAGCGTCTCCATCGGATGCAGCGCGAACGCTTCGAGCAGCGCGTATTCGCTGCCCGTGAGCTTCACCGGCTCGCCGTCGCGCAGCAGCGTACGCCCGGCGAAATCGAACCGGAATGGACCGAACCGCAGCGGCGCCCGCTGCCCGGCGCCCTGCCCCTGCGGGCGCGGCGGCGCATGCCGGCGCAGCACCGCGTGAATCCGCGCAAGCAGTTCCTGCGGCATGAACGGCTTGCCGAGATAGTCGTCCGCGCCGAGCTCCAGCCCGACCACCCGGTCGACGCCGTCGGCGCGCGCGGTCAGCATGATGACGGGAATCGTGTCGCCGTTCGCGCGTAGCTGCTTGAGCGCCGTCAGCCCGTCGACGCCCGGCATCATCAGGTCGAGCACGATGATCGACGGCCGCTCGCGTTCAAGCCGGCGCGCAAGCCCGGCGGCGTCGTGGAGAACCGAAACGGCGACGCCGCGCTGCTGGAAGAACATTTTCAGCAGATCGCGCAGCGCGGCGTCGTCGTCGATCAGCAGGATCTGAAGGGACGTATCGTGCATGGTCGTGAGCACAAGATGGCGGCAAACGCATCAAGCCGCGAACCCGCGCCGTTTCCCGACGCGCCGGCAGCCGGCCTTCTGACCCGACGACTATAGCGAAGAACGCGCGCCGATCGGTTGCGGCTCCTTTGCGAGTCTTACCGTTTATTACGGCGCAGTAGCGCATGCATGTCACGCGTGCGCCGGGCACGCAAAAAAAGCCGCCCCGATGTGAACCGCCCCCAAAAAGGCTGGATCCGTGTCCAATTTTTGTGGGGCGATTCGGAAATGGGCGGCTTCTCGACGGGCCGGCCGGCACGGACCCAGGCTCGTCGGCCGTTCGGCGCCTGCTGCGGCGGCCGTCAGCGCGACATCATGTTCATGCCGACGTTGTGCATGACCCAAAGCGTGCCGACGATCAGGATCGCCGCCGTCAGCACCGTGTAGCTGAACGCCATCACGTTCCAGCGCTGGCCGGACGAGGCGTTCATGTGCAGGAAATAGACGAGGTGCACGACGATCTGCACGAACGCGAGCGCCGCGAGCGCGATCAGCGACGCGTGCGACGACAGCGCGCCGCTCAACACGAGTCCGAACGACGCCGCCGTCAACAGAACCGACAGGATGAATCCGGCGACGTAGCCGCCCACGGTGCCGTGCGCTTCGCCGTCGTGAGAGAGGTGCGTATCGGTCATTTAGATCACGCTCGCGAGATAGACAAAGGTAAAGACGCAGATCCAGACGATGTCGAGGAAGTGCCAGAAAAGACTCAGGCAGGTGAGCCGGCGAATGTCGCGCTCGGTCAGCGCCGGGCGGCGCATCGCCTGAAACGCGAGCACGGCCATCCACAAGAGGCCGATCGCGACGTGCAGCCCGTGCGTGCCGACGAGCGTGAAGAACGACGACAGGAACGCACTGCGCTGCGGCCCCGCGCCTTCGGCGATCATGTGCGAAAACTCGCGCAGCTCCATCGCGAGAAAGGCCGCGCCGAGCACGAACGTCACCGCGAGCCAGCCGAGCAGCGCGCCGCGGCGGCCGCGCTGCGCGCCGATCATCGCGAAGCCGTACGTGATGCTGCTGACGAGCAGCAGCGCGGTCTCGAGCGCGACGCCCGGGATGTCGAACAGGTCGACGGCCGTCGGGCCGCCCGCGAACTGATGCGCCATCACCGCGAACACGGCGAACAGCGCGGCGAAGATCACGCAGTCGGTCATCAGATACAGCCAGAAACCGAACACCGAATGCGACGGCGGATGGTCGTGCGCAGCCTGATGATGAGCGGCGCTCACGGATTGATACGACATCAGTTTGCCTCCAGTTCGGCTTCCGCCGGCCGCGCGGCGAAGCGCGCGCCGCCGCGTTTTTCCTCGATCTTGCGCACGGTATCGGCCGGAATGTAATAGCCGTCGTCATCGCTCGCGCTATACGCGATCACCGTGACGACGATGCCGGCGAGCCCGACAATCGCGAGCCACCCGATGTGCCACACCGCCGCGAAACCGAGCACCAGGCTGAACACGCCGACGAAAAGGCCCGCACTCGTGTTCGACGGCATATGGATGTCGCGATACTCCGCATGCTTGCCGATGCCGAGGCCGCGCTCCTTGCGGTACGCGAACTCGTCGAGCGCGTGAACGGCCGGAACCGTCGCGAAGTTGTACGCGGGCGGCGGCGACGACGTCGCCCATTCGAGCGTGCGGCCGCCCCACGGATCGCCCGTGAAGTCGCGGTTCTCGGGCAGCTTGCGGTCGCGCAGGCTGACGACGAGCTGCAGCAACTGGCATGCGATGCCGATCGCGATCAGCACGGCGCCGAACGCGGCGACGATGAGCCACGGATGCCATGCCGGATTGTCGTAATGGTTCAGACGCCGCGTCATCCCCATGAAGCCGAGCACATAGAGCGGCACGAACGCGACGTAGAAGCCGACCTGCCAGAACCAGAACGCGGCCTTGCCGAGCTTCTCGTTCAGCTTGAAGCCGAACACCTTCGGGAACCAGTAGTTGAAGCCCGCGAGATAGCCGAACAGCACGCCGCCGATGATCACGTTGTGGAAGTGCGCGATCAGGAACAGGCTGTTGTGCAGCACGAAGTCCGCGCCGGGGATCGCCATCATCACGCCCGTCATCCCGCCGAGCGTGAACGTCACCATGAAGCCGATCGTCCACAGGATCGGCGTCGAGAATTCGAGCCGGCCGCGGTAGATCGTAAACAGCCAGTTGAACACTTTCACGCCGGTCGGGATCGCGATGATCATCGTCACGATCCCGAAAAACGCGTTGACGTTCGCACCCGAGCCCATCGTGAAGAAATGGTGCAGCCACACGAGGAACGACAGCACCATGATCGCGCAGCTCGCATAGACCATCGTCTTGTAGCCGAAGAGGGGCTTCTTCGCGTACGTCGCGACCACTTCCGAGAAGATCCCGAACGCGGGCAGGATCAGGATGTAGACCTCCGGATGGCCCCATGCCCAGATCAGGTTCAGATACAGCATCGGATTGCCGCCGGCATCGTTCGTGAAGAAGTGCATGCCGAGATAGCGGTCGAGGCCGAGCAGCGCGAGCGTGACTGTCAGGATCGGGAACGACGCCATGATCAGCACGTTCGTGCAGAGCGCGGTCCACGTGAACACCGGCATCTTCATCAACGTCATGCCGGGCGCGCGCATCCGGATGATCGTCGCGAAGAAATTGACGCCCGTCAGCAGCGTGCCGACGCCGGATATCTGCAGCGCCCACAGGTAATAGTCGACGCCGACGCCCGGACTGAACTGCAGTTCCGACAGCGGCGGATACGCGAGCCAGCCCGTCTGCGCGAATTCGCCGACCACGAGCGAGATGTTGATCAGGATCGCCGAGACCGCCGTCATCCAGAAGCTCAGCGAATTGATGAACGGGAACGCGACGTCGCGTGCGCCGATCTGCAGCGGCACGATGATGTTCATCAGGCCGATCATGAACGTCATCGCCATGAAGAAGATCATGATGACGCCATGCGCGGTGAAGATCTGGTCGTAGTGATGCGGCGGCAGATAGCCGGGCGCGTCGTACGCGAGCGCGAGCTGCAGGCGCATCATGATCGCGTCCGAGAAGCCGCGCAGCAGCATGACCAGCGCGACGATGATGTACATCACGCCGAGCTTCTTGTGGTCGACGGTCGTCAGCCACTCGGTCCACAGCCATTTCCAGCGCTTCGTATAGGTCAGCGCGCCCAGAATCGCGAGCACGACAAGCCCCATGAACGCGGCCGCGCCCATGATGATCGGCTGATCGAACGGGATCGCCGAAAGCGTCAATTTACCGAACATGCTTACCTCTTCGTCCGACAGGCGGCGTCCGTCAGGTCCAGGACGTGGCCGTTGTTGTACTTCGCGATGATGTTGTTGAACAGCCGGGGATCGACCGTCGAGTAGTAGCGCACCGGCTGCTTCTCGCTCGGTTGCGCGAGCTGGCTGTACGCGGTCATGTCGAGCCGGTCCGAGGATGCGCGCACCTTCGCGACCCACGCGTCGAACGCGTCGCGCGAGGTCGCGAGCGTGCGGAACTTCATGTCGGAAAAGCCGCGGCCGCTGTAGTTCGCCGACATCCCGGCGAAATCGCCCGGCTCGTCGGCGATCAGGTGCAGGCGCGTCTGCATGCCGGCCATCGCGTAGACCTGCGTGCCGAGCTGCGGGATGAAGAACGAGTTCATCACCGCGTCGGACGTGATGCGGAAATTGACCGGCGTGCCGACCGGCACCGCCAGTTGGTTCACCGAAGCAATGCCGAGGTCCGGATAGACGAACAGCCACTTCCAGTCGAGCGCGACGACCTCGACGTCGATCGGCTTCACCGGCGATTCGAGCGGCCGATACGGATCGAGCTCGTGCGTGGTCTTCCACGTGAGGATGCCGAGGAACAGGATGATCAGCGACGGCACCGTCCAGATGACGATCTCGATCGCGGTGGAATGCGCCCACTTCGGCGCGTAGGCCGCGTTGCGGTTCGAGGCGCGGTAGCGCCACGCGAAGAGCAGCGTCAGGAAGATCACCGGCACGACGACGATCAGCATCGCCCACGTCGACGTCGCGATCAGCGACTTCTCCGCGGCGCCGACCGCGCCTTTCGGATCGAGCACGTCGAGCCCGCAACCGGACAGCGAGGCGAGCGCACCGATCGCCCCGAACAACGACAAGCCTTTGAAAGCCTTTCTATTCATCACATTTGCCAGCATCAGATGTATCGCAGTCCGAGCGAACCGGCGGACGACCGATTCGCGGAAGCGCTCGCATCATACGGCCGGCGAACGAGATGAAAATCCGTCAATGAGACAAATCATCTTTGCAGAAAATGATAGTGCGACACGTTGTCACGGCGACGGCGCAGCTTGTCTTGATGCGGAGGGAAATGTGGATGCGCATGCGCGCGTACGCGCGCGTATGTCTATGCGGGAAGGCGCTCGTCAACGACGAACGGAACCGTCGAAGCGATCGGCCGTGTAATCGGCGACGTGCGCGCGGAGTGGCTTGTCCGGCGAGATCGCAAACGCGGCGGCGGCGATTGCATGCGTCGTGCGCGTCGCCGGACACTCGTCATCGCTGCCGACGTCGCGCAATCGACCGTGCTTCACGTTCGAACCGCCGCCGCACGTCAAGCGCCGCCATGATGAAAGACCGAGCCGACGATCGCGATCCTTCACGTCACGTCACCCGATTCGACGAGCCGGGATCGGGATACCCGACGCGCGAACGCCGGCCTGCCACGCACGCTCGAATGCATGCGGATGCATATGCGCCGCGATGCTCGATCGCCGCGACGTGCCCTCTATTGCGGAAGCGAGCCGCTGCGCGCGTATCGCAGCGACGCACGGACGCGCGCCTCGCTCACAGCCGTGCGGCGAGCCTCGAACCCTGGTCGATCGCGCGCTTCGCATCGAGCTCGGCGGCCAGTTCCGCGCCGCCGATCAGATGCACCGATACGCCCGCCGCCTTCAACGGCTCGTACAGCGTGCGCTCGGATTCCTGTCCCGTGCACATCACGATCGTATCGGCCTCGATCACGGTCGGGTCGGCGCGCTCCTTGCCGAACGTCACGTGCAGCCCCTTGTCGTCGATCAGCTCGTAGTTCACGCCGCCGATCATCTCGACTTGCTTCATCTTCAGCGTCGCACGGTGAATCCAGCCGGTCGTCTTGCCGAGCCCCTTGCCGAGCCCCGTCGCCTTTCGCTGCAGCAGCGTGACGCGGCGCGCGGGCGGCGCGACCTGGCCGCGCGTCACGCCGCCGCGCACGAGCGCGGGGTCGGTGACGCCCCATTCGGCCCTCCACGCGTCGAGATCGAGCGTCGGCGATTCGCCATCCTGAACAAGAAACTCGGAGACGTCGAAGCCGATCCCGCCCGCGCCGACCACTGCGACGCGCGCGCCGACCGGCTTGTTGCGCGCAAGCACGTCGATGTAGGTCAGCACCTTCGGATGATCCTGGCCCGGGATGCGCGGATTGCGCGGCGCGACGCCGGTCGCGAGCACGACGTCGTCGTAGCCTGCCGCAATCAGCTCGGCCGCGTCGATACGGCGATTCAGACTTAGCTGCACGCCCGTCAGTTCGATCTGTCGTGCGAAGTAACGCAGCGCCTCGTGGAATTCCTCCTTGCCCGGAATGCGCTTCGCCATGTTGAACTGGCCGCCGATCTCGGCCGCCGCGTCGAACAGCTCGACGCGATGCCCGCGCTGCGCGAGCACGGTCGCGCACGCGAGGCCGGCGGGACCGGCGCCGATCACCGCGACCCGCTTCGCGTTCGCCGCGCGCCCATAGTTCAGATCCGATTCGTGACACGCGCGCGGATTCAGCAAGCACGAAGCGATCTGGTTCTTGAACGCGTGATCGAGGCATGCCTGATTGCAGCCGATGCACGTATTGATCTCGTCGACGCGCCCTTCGGCCGCCTTGTTCACGAACTCGGCGTCGGCGAGGAACGGCCGCGCCATCGACACCATGTCCGCGCAGCCATCCGCGAGAATCTGCTCGGCGACTTCCGGCCGATTGATCCGGTTCGTCGTCACGAGCGGAATGCCGACCTCGCCCTTCATCTTCTTCGTGATCCACGCGAACGCGCCGCGCGGCACCGACGTCGCGATCGTCGGCACGCGCGCCTCATGCCAGCCGATGCCTGTGTTGATCAGCGTCGCGCCCGCACGCTCGACCGCCTTCGCGAGCAGCACGACTTCGTCCCAGTCGCTGCCGTCCGGAATCAGGTCGAGCATCGACAGCCGATAGATGATGATGAAGTCGCGGCCCACCGCTTCGCGAGTGCGCTCGACGATCTCGACCGGCAGCCGCATCCGGTTCGCATACGAGCCGCCCCATTCGTCGGTGCGCTTGTTCGTATGCAGCGAGATGAACTGGTTGATCAGATAGCCTTCGGAGCCCATGATCTCGACGCCGTCGTAGCCGGCATCGCGCGCGAGCTTCGCGCAACGCACGAACGCGCCGATCTGCCGTTCGATGCCGCGCGCGGTCAGCTCGTGCGGCGTGAACGGCGAGATCGGCGACTTGAGCCGCGTCGGCGCGACCGCGAACGGGTGATACCCGTAGCGGCCGGTATGCAGGATCTGCAGCGCGATCTTGCCGCCCTCCGCGTGCACCGCGTCCGGAATCACGCGATGCCGGCGCGCGGCCGATGCCGTGGACAACGTGCCGCCGAACGGTTTCGTCCAGCCGGCGACATTCGGCGCGAAGCCGCCCGTGACGATCAGGCCGACGCCGCCGCGCGCGCGCTCGGCGAAATAGTCGGCGAGACGCGGCAGCGTCTTGCGGCTGTCTTCGAGGCCCGTGTGCATCGACCCCATCAGCACGCGGTTGCGCAGCGTCGTGAAGCCGAGATCGAGCGGGGCGAGCAGGTGCGGAAACGGGGTCGTCATCGCGTATCGTGGGAAGTATCGGGATCGTGACATCGTAGGCGCGCGCACCGCTTGTCCGTGAGAGGTCAAACAGCCATAATGCTTGTCATTTACGGCCAATCTTGGCCATTCCTGGCCAGTTCACGACACGATGACGCGGCGATCGACGAAAGACCATCTGGGCCTGCGCCGGCCGACGATTCCGGTCGCGTATCTGCGGCACCTGCTGAAGGTGTTCGAAGAGCGGGGCATCGATGCGCGCGACGCCCGCGCGGGCACCGGCCTGCGCGACGACGTGCTCGGCGAGCCGGACGCGCGCGTCGCGCCGTCGCAATGGGGCCGGCTCGTGCTGAACGCGATCCGGCTGAGCGGCGACGAGGGGATCGGCTTCGAGCTCGGGCTGCGGCTGCGGATGTCGGTGCACGGCTTTCTCGGCTACGCGGCGCTGACGGCGGCCGACTTGCGCACGTCGCTGCTCGTGAACGCGCGCTATTTCCGGATGCGCAACCGGCAATACCGGCTGCAGTACGCGGAGCGCGACGACGGCGCGACGCTCGCGCTGCACGCCGTGCAGGCGAGCCCGGTGCTGCAGCATCACGCGATGTTCGAGATCGTGCTGACCGGGATCGCGCAGAACGTCGGCACGGTGACGGGGCGCGCCGCCCCGCCGATCGAGCTGCAGTTCGCGTGGCCGGAACCCGACTATTACGCGCGCTACCGCGACCGGCTGCCGCCCGTGCGCTTCGACTGCGCGGCGAACGCGCTGTGGGTGTCGCGCGACGCGCTCGACTGGCCGCTGCCGATGGCGGACGAAGTCGCGCACCAGCAGGCGCTCGCGCAGGTCGAGCGCGAATACGCGGACGTGCGCCACGAAGAAGGCGATCTCGTCGCGCGCGTGCGCGCGGAGCTCACGCTGTCGGCGCACGGCTATCCGGGGCCCGACGCGCTCGCGAAGCGGCTGTTGATGTCGACGCGCACGCTGCGGCGGCGCCTGCTCGATGCGGGTTCCGGCTATCGCGCGCTCGTCGACGAAGCGCGGCTGCGCGACGCGCGCCGGCTGCTGCGCGCGTCCGACCTCGACCTGAAGACGATCGCCGAACGCCTGCAGTTCACCGATCCGGCGAACTTCACGCGCGCGTTCCGCAAGTGGACGGGGCAAACGCCCAGCGCGTATCGGGGGGCGGCGGGCGACGTCGAGCCGTGAACGGCGCGCTACGCGTGTTCGTGTTCGCCTTCGTGTTCATGACATGACCGCATCGCTCGCCGACATCCGCGCGGCCGCGAACATGCGCTGCGCGAGCCACGCGACTTCCGGCCGGCGCTCGTGCTTCGCGGCCTCGATTGCGCTGCGACGTCGCTGACGCAGCGCGTGCCGACTTGCATGCACGAAGGCGTCACGTTGTCCGAACCGATGGAGATCGCCGTGCTCGGTCAGCCGCGTGACGCCGAATTGATCTGGGAATATCCGCGCGAAACGCCGCATGGCGATCAGGTCGACGTGATCGAATCGATCGACGTCGCCGGCACACGCATCGCGCGCCATCGGGTCTACTGGGGCTGGGTCGGATTCCGGACGCTCGTCGCAGCGATGAAGCGCGCCGAATCGGCTGCGTGACGCAGCGACGTTCGGCACGAAAGGAAAAAGACAGCCCGCCGCGCGCCCGGCGACGCATGCCGCGGCATCCGGGTATAAAACGCGCGTCCGCATGCCGACTCACCGGCACGGCAGCGGATTCGCGCGCGCGCCCGAGCAGATTCGACATGCGCCTCGGTGGACCGATGCGTGCCGGTGCATATCGATACGCATCGGTCGTTCCGTCGACGCTACGCTTGGCGCGGCGCGTCGACGGGCGGCGTGCCGTCGTGGAAAAGCGTCTTCAGCTGAGCGCGCAACGCCGGCGAATCGGCATGATGATGAACCGTGACCGCATGCTGCACGGCCGCGTCCAGCAATTCTTCATCCGAATCGGCGGACATCGCGACGGTGCAGTGCATTTCGCTCGGAAACTCCCGGCAATCGATGTATTTGCGAGCCATGATGCCCTCCTCGCATGAGACGTGAAGCGATCTGACGATCGAACTTCCCCCGGGGTGAATCGCGTCGAAAGCGACGATGCCGCGCATTGGATGAAGTTATGGCTGGATTCTAGGTCACGGCGAAACGCTTTGTCGGACTAACGAATGTCGAGCGCGAACGCGCCGCGCATCATGCGCCCGCAAGCCGATCTCCGGCTCGGCCGCGATTCGGTCCGGCGCGCTCATGCGTCGTTCCGCACGCCGCCCGCTCACTCGTGCGGCTGCTGATAATCCATGTTGAATTCGTCGTACAACTGATAAATCAACGCGAGCATCGCGCGAATGTCCGTCGATTCGTCGAGCATCCGCGTGCTCATGATGATCGGCGACACGAGATTCGGATCGTCGAGCTCCTTGTAGCTGACGTCATCGCGCTTGAGCCCGTGCACGCTGCGCGGCACGACCGACACGCCCTCGCCCGCCGCGACGAGCCCGAGCGCGATCTGCAGCTCGCGCGTCTCGTAGATCTTCTGCGGCTTCAGCGCGCGATCGTGGAACGCGGCGAGCACCTGGTCCGCGTAGCTCGGCCGCGGCGTCTTCGGAAAGATGATCAGCGTCTCGTTGACGAGATCGTGCAGCGACAGCAACGGCTTCGCAGCTTCGAGCGGATGCCCGACCGGCAGCGCGACGATCATCCGCTCCTCACGCAGCACGATGCGCCGCACGCTCGGATCTTCATGGCGAATGCGGCCGAAGCCGACGTCGATCCGCCCCTCCTTCAGCGCCTTGATCTGATCCATCGTCGACATCTCGTGCAGGCTCAGCTCGACCTCGCCGTATTCGTCGCGAAAGCGGCGGATGATCCGCGGCAGCATCCCGTACAGCGTCGAGCCGACGAAGCCCACCGACAGCGAGCGCTCGATCTTGCCTACACGCTTCGTCATCGATTCGAGCTCGGCCGTTTGCGCAAGCAGTTGCACCGCGTGCGAATAGAAGAAGCGTCCGGCGTCGGTCATCTTCAGCGGCCGCGCGTGCCGCTCGAACAGCATCACGCCGAGCGCGTCCTCGAGCTGCTGGATCTGGCGGCTCAGCGGCGGCTGCGCGATGTGCAGGCGCTCCGCCGCGCGCGTGAAATTCTGCTCCTCCGCGACCGCGACGAAGTAGCGTAGGTGGCGCAGTTCCATCTTCATACCTCTTGGATATCGATCCGATACTCAATCAGTGTTGGACGCACCGTTTTGCCGGCAACTATCCTCATTCTGACCGCGTCGTTGTCGTGCACTATACCTGCGAAGCATCGTAGCTCCATCCGGGTTTTCCGCACGGCGCGCGTTGCGGCGCAGCGCCGGACCGATCGTCCGGACGCGCGCCGGTCACGATCAGAGCCCATCAGGAGACGCCCCCATGATCCCGATCTATCCGGATCGTCATCCGACGCTGCGATGCATCGACGATTTCCTCGTCGAGGACAAGACACGCGGCGACTACCGGCTGCACCGCAGCGCGTTCACCGACGACATGCTGTTCGAGCTCGAGATGAAACACATCTTCGAAGGCAACTGGATCTATCTCGCGCACGAGAGCCAGATCCCGAACGCGAACGACTACTACACGACGAGCATCGGCCGCCAGCCGATCGTGATCGCGCGCAACCGCCAAGGCGAGCTGAACGCATTCGTCAACGCGTGCACGCATCGCGGCGCGATGCTGTGCCGCCACAAGCGCGGCAACCGCGCGAGCTACACGTGCCCGTTCCACGGCTGGACCTTCAGCAACAGCGGCAAGCTGCTCAAAGTGAAGGACCCCGAAGGAGCCGGCTACCCGGACTGCTTCAACCGCGACGGATCGCACGATCTGAAGAAGGTCGCGCGCTTCGAGAACTATCGCGGCTTCCTGTTCGGCAGCCTGAATCCGGACGTCGAGCCGCTCGCCGCGTATCTCGGCGACGCCGCGCGAATCATCGACATGATCGTCGACCAGTCGGCGGACGGCCTCGAAGTGCTGCGCGGTTCGTCGACGTATACATACGAAGGCAACTGGAAGCTCACCGCCGAGAACGGCGCCGACGGCTATCACGTGTCGGCCGTGCACTGGAACTATGCGGCGACCGTCAATCACCGCAAGACGGACGCGCAGCATGAAGACTCGATCCGCGCGATGGATGCCGGCAAGTGGGGACGCCAGGGCGGCGGCTTCTACGCGTTCGATCACGGCCACATGCTGCTGTGGTCGCGCTGGGCGAACCCGGAGGATCGGCCGAACTTCGATCGTCGCGACGAATTCGCCGCGCGCTGCGGCAGCGACGTCGCCGACTGGATGATCCAGAACTCGCGCAATCTGTGCCTGTACCCGAACGTCTATCTGATGGACCAGTTCGGCTCGCAGATCCGCGTGCTGCGGCCGCTCGCCGTCAACCGCACCGAGGTCACGATCTACTGCATCGCGCCGAAGGGCGAAGCGCCCGATGCGCGCGCCCGGCGCATCCGTCAATACGAGGACTTCTTCAACGCGAGCGGGATGGCGACGCCCGACGATCTCGAGGAATTCCGCGCGTGCCAGCAAGGCTACGCGGGCCGCGCGGTCGAATGGAACGACATGTGCCGCGGCGCGACGCACTGGATCGAAGGCCCCGACGAAGCCGCGCGCAGGATCGGCATCCAGCCGGTGATGAGCGGCGTGAAGACCGAGGACGAAGGGCTGTACACGGTCCAGCACCGCTACTGGATCGCGACGATGAAGAAGGCGCTCGCCGCCGAACGGAGCCGCGCATGAAGACGATCGATCTCGCCGGCATCCAGGCGTTCCTCCATCGCGAATGCCGGCTGCTCGACGACAAGAAATGGGATGCGTGGCTCGACTGCTATCACCCGGACGTCGTGTTCTGGATGCCGTCGTGGGACGACGCCGACGCGCTCGTCACCGATCCGCAGCGCGAAATCTCGCTGATCTACTACCCGAACCGGCAAGGGCTCGAGGATCGCGTGTTCCGCATCAAGACCGAGCGCTCGAGCGCGACGATGCCCGACACACGCACGAGCCACAACGTCGCGAACGTCGAGCTCGAAAGCGTCGAAGGCGGCGTGCACATCGTGCGCTTCAACTGGCACACGCTCAGCTATCGCTACAAGACGGTGTCGAGCTATTTCGGGATGTCGCGCTACGCGATCGATTTCTCCGGCGACGCGCCGAGGATCGTCAGCAAGTACGTCGTCCTGAAGAACGACTACATCAACCAGCTGATCGACATCTATCACATCTAGCCGGCCGCGCGCCGCACGACGCGCCGCCCCCGAGGAACGCATCATGGAACACCGCATCGCACTCCAGTTCGAAGACGGCGTCACCCGCTTCATCACGTGCCGCGAAGGCGAAACGCTCGCCGACGCCGCATATCGCCAGCAGATCAACATCCCGCTCGATTGCCGCGACGGCGCATGCGGCACCTGCCGCTGCCGTTGCGAGTCGGGCGATTACGATCTGCCCGAGTCGAGCTACATCGAGGACGCGCTCACCGCCGACGAAGCCGCGCAGCGCTATGTGCTCGCATGCCAGACGCGCCCGCGCGCGGACTGCGTGATCGACGTGCCGGCGTCGTCGGCCGCGTGCAAGACGGGCGCCGCGCGCCACGAAGGCACGCTTTCGGCAGTCGAGCGGCTGTCGGCATCGACGCTCCATTTCACGATCGACGTCGACGAGCCCGCGAAGCTCGCGTTTCTCGCGGGCCAGTACGTGAACGTCGAGATTCCCGGCGTCGGCGCGACGCGCTCGTATTCGTTCAGCTCGCGGCCGGGCGACGCGCGCGTGTCGTTTCTCGTGCGCAACGTGCCGGGCGGCCGGATGAGCCGCTATCTCGTCGACGAAGCCGCGCCCGGCCAGCGCATCGCATTCTCGGGCCCGCACGGCAGCTTTTATCTGCGCGACACCGCGCGGCCCGCGCTCTTCCTCGCGGGCGGCACCGGCATCGCGCCGTTCCTGTCGATGCTCGACGTCTGCTCGGCGCGCGGCGACGCGCCGCCCGTGCGGCTCGTCTACGGCGTCACGCGCGACGACGATCTCGTCGCGCTCGACCGCCTCGGCGACGTCGAACGCCGCCTCGGCGGCTTCGAATACCGGACCTGCGTCGCCGACGATGCGAGCGCGCATCCGCGCAAGGGCTATGTGACCGCGCACGTCGAGCCCGAATGGCTGAACGACGGCGACGTCGACATCTATCTGTGCGGCCCGGTGCCGATGGTCGACGCGGTGCAGACGTGGCTGCGCGAGCGCGGCGTCACGCCGGCCAATCTGTACTTCGAAAAATTCTCGTCGAGCAGCGCGTCATGAATACTCGTCACGCACCCGGCCGCTTCGACCACCAAGTCATGATCGTCACGGGCGCCGCGCAGGGCATCGGCCGCGGCGTCGCATTGCGCGCGGCGCGAGAGGGCGCGACGACGGTGCTCGTCGACCGCGCGGATTTCGTCCACGACGTCGCGGCCGAGATCGCGTCGCAGGGCCGCCGCACCCTCGCCGTCGTCGCCGACCTCGAAACGTACGCGGGCGCGGAAACGATGGCGCGCGCGGCGATCGACGCATTCGGCAGGATCGACGTGCTCGTCAACAACGTCGGCGGCACGATCTGGACGAAGCCGTTCGACCGCTACGAAGTCGCGCAGATCGAAGCGGAGATCCGCCGCTCGCTGTTCCCGACGCTGTGGTGCTGTCGCGCGGTGCTGCCCGGGATGATCGAGCACGGCGGCGGCGCGATCGTCAACGTGTCGTCGATCGCGACGCGCAGC
Source organism: Burkholderia sp. ABCPW 14 (assembly GCF_001523835.1). Classification (NCBI taxonomy): domain Bacteria; kingdom Pseudomonadati; phylum Pseudomonadota; class Betaproteobacteria; order Burkholderiales; family Burkholderiaceae; genus Burkholderia; species Burkholderia sp. ABCPW 14. Next base: position 149,066 of record NZ_LOVS01000006.1, read on the forward strand.
ATTCATCGCGTGCCGTACGCGGCCGCGAAGGGCGGCGTCAACGCGTTGACCGCGAGTCTCGCGTTCGAGCACGCGGCGCACGGCATCCGCGTGAACGCGGTCGCCGCGGGCGGCACCGACGCGCCGCCGCGCAAGGTGCCGCGCAACGTCGAGCTGCAGAGCGATGACGATGCGCGCTGGTATCGCGAGATCGTCGACCAGACGCTTTCATCGAGCCTGATGCATCGCTATGGGACGATCGACGAGCAGGTCGCCGCGATCCTGTTTCTTGCGTCGGACGAGGCGTCTTACATGACCGGCTCGGTGCTGCCTGTCGGCGGCGGCGATCAAGGGTAAGCGCCGCGCGTTTCAGATGCGCTTCAGATCCGCTTCAGGTCCGCACGCGCGGCGCGGTGCGCACGAACGCAGCGACGTCGTCGAGCACCGGCGCGAAACGCCGGATTGGCAAGCCGAACGCGCCGACGAGCAGCGCATGCCCGACGCGCGGATAGAGCTTGACCTGCACCGTGCCGCCCACGGCGGCGACGCGCGCGGCAAACCGCGCGGTGTTGCCCGGCTTCACCGTCGCGTCGCGCAGGCCCGATATGAGCAGCATCGGCGGCTCGCGGCCGTCGACGAAGCGGATCGGCTGACTGGCTTCGCGCACGGGCTCGGGAAAGACCCGCATCAGCGTCGCGTCCTGCAATGGCAGGAAATCGTACGGACCGGCGAGCCCGACGACACCCGCGAGATCGCGCTTGTCGAGGCCCTGCGCATCGAGAAAGCGGCCGTCGGTCGCGAGCAGCGTCGCGATCTGCGCGCCCGCCGAGTGGCCGGCGACGAACAGACGCTGCGGATCCGCGCCGAGCTCGGCCGCGTGATCGCGCGCCCAGCGCACCGCCGCGGCCGCGTCTTCGACGAAATCCGGAAACACCGCGTCCGGATAGAGCCGGTAATCGGGAATCGCCACGACGAAGCCGCGCGACGCGAGCGCTTCGCCGACGAACCGGTAGTCGCCGCGCCGGCCGCTCTGCCAGCTGCCGCCATAGAAGAACACGACGAGCGGCGGCTTGCCGCCGCCCGGCGCCGGCGCGCCGCGGCCGGCGGGCACGTAAACGTCGAGCGAGCGGCGCGGCCCCGCGCCGTAGACGATGTCGAAGCGGCCGACGAACGTCGCACGGCGAGCCGCCGCGTTCAGCACGGCTACCGGGTTGCGACCGGCCCACACGCCGAGCGTCACGACCGATCCGATCAACATCATTCCCGCCAGCATGGCCTGCTCCTCGATTGTCCGAACGATGGTTCACGCGCCGCGCGCCGCCTGGACGGTGCGCACACGCCGCATTCAAACGATTCAAACGCCGCGCCGCGATTCGCGGCACCGGCACCGGCATGCGTCGTGCGTCGTGTCCGGTCCGCGACGTTTTCGGCCGCAAGCATCGTCTTCGATGAAAGAAACCGGTTAACGATAAGGCGTCCAAATAGGCGATTCGTAGAGGATCGCCTCGATATCGCACGACATGTCCGCCGGCGCACGCTCGCCAATCCGAACGGGTGAAGCGCTCGTGCGCTGATCGCATTGCATGGGCACCCACTTCCGCCGTCGCCTCGCTTTCCGTTACCTCGCGCATATTGCTATACAAATATAGCTATATTAAAGTAGCGTCCATGATTACCGCCCAACACCTCCAACTGGCTTCCCGCCTGCGCGGCCAAGTGACCGCGCTCACCCGGCGCCTGCGTCGGGAAGCGCAGGCCGATCCCGTGCAGTTCTCGCAACTGGTCGTCCTCGGCGCGATCGATCGCCTCGGCGGCGACGTCACGCCGTCCGAGCTCGCGTCGGCCGAGCGGATGCGCTCGTCGAATCTCGCCGCGCTGCTGCGCGAGCTCGAAGGCGGCGGCCTGATTCAGCGCCACGCCGATCCCGACGACGGTCGCAAGAGCCGCGTATCGCTGACGGCGACCGGCAAGCGGATGCTGTACGGCAACCGCGCGAAGCGCGAGGAATGGCTCGTGCGCGCGATGCACGCGTGCCTCACCGCCGACGAACGCGCGCTGCTCGCCGCCGCCGGCCCGCTGCTCGAACGCCTCGCGCGATACGAGGACGCGGCAGGCGCCGCGTCGCCCGTCCCCTCACCCAGGAGCTCTCGATGAAAACCGCCTTGATCGGACTCGACTACATCGTCGACATCATGCATCCCACCGGCAAGATCGCCCGCTGCGCCGCGCATGCCGCACAGCGCGACGTCGTCGGCCGCTTCAATCAGGCGCTCGCGATCGCGAAGCAGAAGGACTGGCTGCGAATCGCCGTCAAGGTCGGCTTCGAGGCAGGCTATGCGGATCTGCCCACGCATTCGCCGACGTTCAGTCGAGCGAAGGAATTCGGCGCGCTCGACCTGAACGGCTCCGGCACCGCCTTCCATCCGGACCTCGACGCCGACGCCGTGCAGCTCGTCGTCGTCAAGCCGCGCGTGAGCGCGTTCTATGCAACGCGTCTCGAAGCCGCGTTGCGCGCGAACCGGGTCGAGCGCGTGATCGTAACCGGTGTCAGCACGACGTGGGCCGTGCAGGCCGCAGCGCGCGACGCGCACGATCGCGACTACGACGTACTCGTACTCGAGGACGCGTGCGCGTCCGCAACGGAGGAAGAGCATCAGCACTCGATCGAGATGCTGCGCGGCGTCGCGCGGATCGTCACGCTCGACGATCTCGCCGCGCTCTGAGCGCGCATCGCACGAGGCTCGCGTGATCCGCGGCACGCTCGCCGCCCGGATCGGCGGCGCATTCGACCTGTCGGCGCTGCGCCGCGCGCTCGCCGTCTCCGCGCCGACGATCGCGCTGTACGGCGCAACAGGCGACGCGCGCTGGCTGCTCGCATCGATCGCGACGGTCTCGCTCGCGATCGCGGTCGAGCGCGTCGGCATCGCGCCGCTCGGCGCGCTCGCGCAAGGCGCGGCGATCGTCGCCGGCTTCCTGTCGCTGTCGTTCGCGCTGCGCTGGCGGCCCGCGTTCGTCGTCGGCTGCGCGGCGCTCGCGGCGGCCGCCGTCGCGCTGTCGTGCTTCGGCGCGCGGCTGCGCTCGTTCGGCAACTTCGTCTTCATTCCTTCGCTGTATCTGACGTGCGAGGCCGCTGCCACGCATCGGTCGGCGCCGCAGCTCGTCCCGTACCTGTGCGTGGCGATGCTGCCTCCCGTCGCGCTGTCGTGCTTCGCCACGTTGCGCGGCATGCCCGCGAAGGAGCGCCTGCACACGCTCGCGCGCTGGCGCGGCGCACGCGATCTCGGCCGCCCCGCCGCGCGCGGCGACGCGACGCAGGCGATCGCGGCAGTCGCGCTCGCGGTTGCCGTCGCCGCGCTGCTCGTCGAATGGCAGCACATCGACAATGGGCAATGGGCGATCTGGTCCGCCGCGAGCGTCGTGACCGGCGACCCGGCCACCGCCCACCTGAAGCTGCGCGATCGCGGGCTCGGCGCGCTCGTCGGCGTGCCGCTCGGCCTCGCAGTCGGCTACGTGCTGCCGCACAGCGCGTTCGTCTACACGCTCGCCGCGCTTGCATCGGTCCTCACGCTCGTCGCGTTCCGCCATTACGCGACCGGCTTCGGCGCGCGCTGCGCGTGCATCGCGTGCACGTCGTGGCTCGCGCAGCAATCGGCCGCCGTCGCCGCCGAACGTGTCGTCAACGTGCTGCTCGGCGGCCTGATCGGCGTCGCGTTCGTGCTCGCGACGCATTGGTTCGCGACGCGTCCGCTCGCGCGATGGCGCGACGCTCGCGCAAGCCGGCGCGCGTGACGCAGCAATCGCCGAGTTCGCGCGTGTGAGCCACCGCATGTCGCATACGCGGCGTCCGCATCACATTCGATGCATCGCTCGCGATACATCGGCATCCGAACCAGGCACGAACGAAGGACGAATGCGCAACGCGCACGGTCTTCAGTTTCGATGCATCACGACATGGGAAAAACCGGCGCAACGCAGACCGATTGGCATTCGCTGTACGCGAGGTTCGACACGTGCGGGACGTCGTTCGCGCCGTTCTTCGTGCAAACGAATTTCGGCAACGCGGCAAACCGCACCGACGTGTGTGCGGCGCCGTAAGCGCCTGTGTCCCGCGCGAAGCGGCGCGACTGCCGCCTGCCGTCGAACGGCGCGTCGGCGGTCGTCGAACAACACGATAATTCGAAAAAAACGACGGCATCCCGCGACTCAGACCCAAAAAAGCGGCCGCGCCCGAAGTTGGGCGCGGCCGCTTTTCAAAATCGCAACGGAGAACGCATGCGCGCTGCGCGAAGCCGCGCGTTACGAAGCCGCTTCGGGACTCGACGGCACGCGCACGGCCGCCGCTTCGCGCGCATCGCGCGCCGCCGCACGTTCGTGCTCGGCGACCCACGACGCGATGTCCATCTGTTCGTAGCGGACGAGGCGGGTCTTGTGGAAGAACCGGTAGCCCAGCCACACGACGAGGAAGAGCGGGATGCCGACGTAGGTCGCGAGCACGCCGACCCAATCGATCTTGTTCGCGAGGAACGCCTGGTAGTCCTGGCCGAGCGCGATCACGATGCACAGCGCGAACGCGAAGATCGGGCCGTACGGATACAGGTTCGATTGATACGGCAGTTGGTCGACCGAGAAGCCCTGGCGGATGAAGCCCTTGCGGAATCGATAGTGGCTGACCGCAATGCCGAGCCATGCGATGAAGCCCGTCATCCCCGACGTGTTCAGCAGCCACAGATAGACCGTCTTGTCGCCGTACAGCGACGACAGGAAGCACAGCGCGCCGACCGCGGTCGTCGCGTACAGCGCGTTGCGCGGCACGCCGCCCGCCGACAGCTTCGCGAACAGTTTCGGCGCGCGGCCTTCGGTCGCGAGGTTGTAGAGCATCCGCGTCGACGCATACATCCCCGAGTTGCCGGCCGACAGCACCGCGGTCAGGATCACGGCGTTCATCACGCCCGCGGCGAACGCGAGGCCCGCATGGCGGAACACGAGCGTAAACGGGCTCACGCCGACGTCGGTCACGTCGCTCTTCAGCAGGTTCGGATCGGTGTACGGAACCAGCACGCCGATCACGAAGATCGCGAGCACGTAGAACAGCAGGATCCGCCAGAACACCTGGCGCACCGCGCGCGGGATCGTCGTGCGCGGGTTTTCCGATTCGCCGGCGGCGACGCCGATCAGTTCGGTGCCCTGGAACGAGAAGCCGGCGATCATCGCGACGCCCATCATCGCCGGCAGGCCGCCCGCGAACGGCGCGTCGCCGATCGTGAAATTGCTCCAGCCGTTGCTCGGGCCGCCCTTCAGGATGCCGAAGATCATCAGCAAGCCGACGCCGACGAACGCGAGCACGGTGACGACCTTGATCAGCGCGAACCAGTATTCGGCCTCGCCGAAGCCGCGCACGGTCAGCACGTTGAGAAGGAACATCACGCCGAGGAACGCCGCGCTCCACCAGACGCCCGGCACGTCGGGGAACCAGTAATGCATGACGAGCTGCGCGGCGACGAGCTCGACGGCGATCGTCACCGCCCAGTTGTACCAGTAGTTCCAGCCGAGCGCGAAGCCGAAGCCCTCTTCGACGTATTTCGCGCCGTAGGTCGCGAACGAGCCGGACACCGGCATGAACGCGGCCATCTCGCCCAGGCTCATCATCAGGCAGTAGACCATCACGCCGATCAGCAGATACGCGAGCATCGCGCCGCCGGGGCCCGCCTGCGAGATGGACGCGCCGGACGCGACGAACAGGCCCGTGCCGATCGAGCCGCCGATCGCGATCATCGTCAGGTGACGGGCTTTCAGGCTGCGGCGCAGCTGAGGGGGATTCGATTGTGCGGTTGAGCTGTCGGGATTCGGGTGTGATGGCATAACGGGCTGGCAAGGAGCGGCGGGCGACGGTTCGACGCCGCGCCGGGCAGGACGCCGGATTCGGCGCGTCCCCGGGACGATCTGCGGCGCGCCGCCCGGTGCCGACCGGGCGCGCCGCGCCGCACGCATTTTTTGCGCAGCGCGGATTCTACCCGATTCGTCAGACGTCGCCTGCAACATGACGTGCTGCGACGCGCAAGATCGCCGTGAGCAAAACGCTTTGTCGATCAAGGGGTTGCGCGCTGAACGCGGCGGCTCGGGGCCCGCGGTCGCGCATCGCGAGCGGCCGCTCGCCCGATGCACCGCCGCATCGAAAAGTATGATGATTTCGCGAATGCCGCCCATTCGCTGCGACGCACAACGCACGGACGCGCCGCGATCGGACGCGCTTGCGGCACCCCAAAAACGGAAGGGCCGCTCGTAGCGGCCCTTCTCTTCTCCCTGATTTGCCTGCTAGTCCTGCATTACACCGCCTGCGGCACCGGATGCAGCGGCACCCGGCGCGGCGCGGCCTTCGCCGCCTGGCGCGCATTGCTTGCGTCGATCTCGGCGATCAGATCGTCGAGGCGCGCCAGATGCACGCTGTTGTCGTGATCCCACGGATGGAAGCCCGGCCGGAAGTAGTCGATCCATTCGCGCGCGATCAACGCGAAGATGCCGTTCTTCGGGCTCCACAAATACTTGACCAGCTTGCCGATGCCGAGGCCCTTGCCGATGCGGCGGCGATGCGCGATCAACAGGCGCGTGTTGAAGTCGAACAGCGTCGCCCAGAACACGACCGTGACGAGCCCCATCGCGCCCGTGCGAACCAGGTAGTTCTTCACGTTCGGCTTCATCACGGTGCGCCACACGTCATACGCGACCGCCTTGTGCTCGGTTTCCTCCATCGAGTGCCACATCCACATCTGGCGGTAGCCGTCGACGTCGCTGGTCGTGATGCGTTGCGCGAGCACGAGGCCCGTGAACATCGCGGTGTAGTGCTCGAGCGCCATCGTGATCGCGAGCTGCGCCGAATTCGGCAGCACCTTCTTGAACCAGCCGAGCACCGTCCACAAGCGCTTGTCGAGCTTGTGCGCCGGCATGCCGGCCGCCTGCAGCAGGTCGTTGAACTCGACGTGCTCGCGCGTGTGCATCGCTTCCTGGCCGATGAAGCCAGCGATGTCGCGCTTCAGGTTGGGTTCCTCGATCTGGTCGCGGTAGTTGCGGACCGAATCCATGAAGAAGCGCTCGCCGGCAGGGAACAGCAGCGACAGCGCGTTGAACAGATGCGTCACGCCTACGCCTTCGGTATGCCAGTCGCAGATGCGATCGGGCGGCAGGGCGAAGCGGATATCGCGACGGACAATAGCATTCACAGTGTTTGTCTCCATGTCCCGCAACGGGACGTCGGTGCGACTCGATGCAACGCCCTCGATGGTTCGATTTGGGAATTAGGGCGCGGTCGCAATCTCACATCAAACCATCAATCAACGTTACATTGATGGATGTCATGATAGGAGAGGTTCTAAGTCTGCGCAAGGACGACTTCACGCAAAAAACACATTCGCCGTTGCAGAATCCTCCGCCTCGCACGCGCCCGCCTCGTCCGCATGCCGGGTTGCGCGGCCCGCGGCGATGCCCGAGCGCTTCCTTCAAACGGTAGCCCGCATGCCGAACAGCGCGCACGGATGGCATCCGCAAAATGTCCGGCTCTGCCGTGGCGGTCGCCGACGCGCGTTTTTCGCACCGCACAACCCGCATTGCCCCAATCCCCAAACCTCAGGCGCGCGATGCGCCGCGCATCGCGCGAAGGCGCACGCTCGCACGCGTCGATGTCGTGTTCGCGGCGCTGCAACACGTTCTCGCGCATCCTCACGTCCGCGCCGACGCGCACGATCCGCGGCGACGCACGCACGACGCGCTCGCGCATTCATCGGCCGATGCCTTTTTGCCGGGCGTCCGGATGCGTCGCCGCGCAAATTGATCCACGTCAGCGACGCGCGCGTCGCGTGTAGTGCAATGGACGCATCCCACATCACACGCTTCTCAGGGGGGCTTATGAAACTGACGTTCCTCGGCGCGACGGAAACCGTCACGGGCTCGAAGTATCTGCTCGAGGACGCCGGGACACGCGTCCTGATCGACTGCGGGCTGTTCCAGGGCACGAAAAAGCTGCGGCAGCGCAACTGGAGCCCGCTGCCCGTGCCCGCCGACTCGATCGACGCCGTCGTGCTCACGCACGCGCATCTCGATCACAGCGGCTATCTGCCCGTGCTCGTGCGCGAAGGCTTCAGCGGGGCGGTCTATTGCACGCGCGGCACGGCGGAGCTCGCCGAGATCATGCTGATGGACAGCGCGCGGCTCCTCGAGGAAGAAGCCGACTTCGCCAACCGCCACGGCTATTCGAAGCACCATCCGGCGTTGCCGCTCTACACCGCCGACGACGCGCGGCGCGCGCTGCAGCGTCTCGCGCCGCGCGAATTCGACGCGCCGACGCCGCTCGCGGGCAACCTGCACTTCCGTTTCCTGCCTGCCGGGCACATTCTCGGCGCGGCGAGCGTGGTCGTCTGCTGGCGGCACACGCTGATCGCGTTCTCAGGCGACCTCGGCCGTCCGCACGATCCGATCATGCGCGCGCCCGTGTCGCCCGTTCACGCGGATTATCTCGTCGTCGAATCGACGTACGGCGACCGGCTGCACGACGCGAGCGATCCCGAGACCCAGCTCGCCGACGTGTTCTCGAAGACGTTTGCGCGCGGCGGCGTAGTCGTGATGCCGTGCTTCACGGTCGGGCGCGCGCAGGAGGTCCTCCACTACATCGCCCAGTTGAAAAAGACGGGCCGGATGCCGCATGTGCCCGTCTACCTCGACAGTCCGATGGCGACGAGCGTCACCGAGATCTACCGGCGGCGCCTGAGCGATCATCGGCTCACGATGTCCGACGCGGACGCGATCGGCCATGCGGCGACGATGGTGCGCACCGTCGAGCAATCGAAGGCGATCGCCGATCACAACGGGCCGATGGTGATCATCGCGGGCAGCGGGATGGCGACGGGCGGCCGCGTGCTGCACCATCTCGAGCGCTACGCGCCCGACAGCCGCAACACGATCCTGCTCGTCGGCTACCAGGCGGCGGGCACGCGCGGCGCGGCGCTCGCCGCGCACGAGCCGATGGTGAAGATCCATGGCGAATACGTGCGCGTGCCCGCGCAGGTCGAGATGATCTCGTCGCTGTCCGCGCACGCGGACTACAGCGAGATCCTCGCGTGGCTCGGCGCGCAGTCGAGCGCGCCCGCGCGCACGTTCGTCACGCACGGCGAGCCCGCGGCGGCCGACGCGCTGCGTCGCCGGATCGAGGAGTCGCTGCATTGGCACTGCGAAGTGCCGTCCTATCTCGAATCGGTCGAACTGGAAGACTCGCCCGCGCGTGCGAAGTAAACGAGAGGAACGGGACGCCGGGCATGCATGTCTGCCCGGCGCTTCGGCATGCCGAACGCGTCGGACGAATCGACTGGAAAGTGAAGCGATGCGCGCCGAATCGTCCAGATCGGCGCGTCGAATACGCTGACGAATGCATCGCCCGCGATCCGCCGCGTCCGCGAACGGCCTCGATGTTTCGGGACACTGAACGATCACGGGAATCGAGCGACCGCGAACGGGCTTTGTCGAATGCCGGGCACATGCGAAACCGCGCATCCGAGAAACGACGGACAGAAACGTTGCATCGGGCCACGCAACGCGCCGCATGACAAACGTGCCCGACATCGGCACGCACGATACGGCCCGCCACCGCGCGGCACCGGAGCGCGCGCCGCCGCGCGAACGGCGGCGCGGCTTCGATCAATACATGTGCATCCCGCCGTTGATCGCGAGATCGGCGCCGGTGACGAACGCCGCGTCGTCCGAGCACAGGAACGCGATGAGCGCGGCCACCTCGTCGGGCTTGCCGAGCCGGCCCACCGGAATCTGCGGAAGAATCTTCGCTTCGAGCACGTCCTGGGGCATTGCTTCGACCATCGCGGTCGCGAGATAGCCGGGCGACACGGTGTTGACCGTGATCCCGCGCTTCGCCGTCTCGAGCGCGAGCGTCTTCGTGAAGCCGTGGATGCCCGCCTTCGCCGATGCGTAGTTCGCCTGACCGAACGCGCCGCGCGAGCCGTTCACCGAACCGATGTTGACGACGCGTCCGAAGCGCCGCTCGACCATGCCGGCGATGAACTGTTTCGTCACATTGAACATCGCATCGAGATCGGTGCGCATCACGGTGTCCCAGTCGCCCTTCGTCATCTTCAGGAACGTCGCGTCGCGCGTGATCCCCGCGTTGTTGATCAGCACGTCGACCTTGCCGAAATCGGCGAGCACCTTCTCCGCGCAACGCTCGCACGACTCGTAGTCGGCGACGTCGACACCGTATGCCTTGAAGTCGCGCCCGGCGTCGCGCTCGTGCATGAGCCACGTCGACACATGATCGTTGCGCTCCGAGTGCGATACCGCCACGGCCATGCCGGCGTCATGCAGCCGCCTGCTGACCGCCGCGCCCAATCCGCCCATACCGCCCGTCACAAACGCCACGCGTTTTGCTTCCATCACGGCCTCCTGATGAGGTGCCCGGTGCGGCATCGACGCCGCGCCGCGCGGCCGACAGGCGGCGTCGCGCGGTCATGATCCGGGCAGGGGTTGAGAAAAATGCTGCTTGCAGCGCGCCATGAAGAACGCGCGCCGACTTGTATGCGGCAACGTGCCGAAACCGGTTGCCGCGACGCTGCGTGAAACTCCGCAAAGCTACCGCGTTTTACTGTAAGCGCGCACTCACTCGATCCGTTGACCTGAGTCAAACGGATGCACGGCACGCGCCTATGCTGCTGCTGTAGGAAACGCCCTACAGCGCTACGCTGATGCTTACCTGATCTTCAACGTTCGCCGATTTCGATGCAGCAGTTTGCGTTCCATACTGGCAACCATAGGGGCAGTCCGTCGATGATCGCTCCGACCCGCGTTTCGTCGACTATGCTCATAGCGGGCAGGCTTGCCTCAGTCGATTCAGTCATCGCAACGAAACGGCGGATTGCGCACGATGACATGCGAGCCGAGCTCCCGGACGTCAGTCTCAGCGGTTTGCACACATCGTCCGGCATGCCGCGCGACGTATGTCGATCGCTTCGTCGACGCCGTCGCGCAATGCGGCACTTCGTGCCGCGCCACGTCGAAGCGATGCTCGATCGTGCCAGTCGAGCGTCGCCGCATGAAAGGAGCCGATTATGCTGACCGCCTCAGTCAATGAAGCTGCGCCTTCCGTCGTGCCGCAACGATCCATGTTCCCGTTGCATCCCGTCGAGGCCAACGACGCGCCGAAGCAGACAGCGAGCCGCTGCTCGACCTGTGCGATACGCGACGTGTGCATGCCGGCCGGTCTCACGCCGAGCGAGTTCGCCCGTCTCGACGCGATGGTGTGCACGACGCGCCACGTCAAACGCGGCGAAGCATTGTTTCGCACGCACGACACGTTCCAGAGCATCTATGCAGTACGTACCGGTTCGTTCAAGACGGTCGTCATGCATCGCGACGGCCGCGAGCAGGTGACGGGCTTCCAGATCGTCGGCGAGACGCTCGGCCTCGACGGCGTGTGCGGCGGCTGTCACAACAGCGACGCGATCGCGCTCGAGGACAGCACCGTCTGCATCATTCCGTTCGCGCAGCTCGAAGCCGTCTGCCGCGAAGTGAAGCCGATGCAGCACCACGTCCATCAGCTGATGAGCGGCGAGATCGTCCGCGAATCGAGCCTGATGATGCTGCTCGGGACGATGACGGCCGAGCAGCGCGTCGCCGCGTTCCTGCTCAACATCTCCGAGCGTTTCCAGAAACGCGGCTATTCGGCGTCGGAGTTCAATCTGCGGATGACGCGCGAGGAAATCGGCTGCTATCTCGGCATGAAGCTCGAGACCGTCAGCCGGATGCTGTCGAAGTTCCAGCGCGACAAGCTGATCTCGCCGCGCGGCAAGCAGATCCGCATCACCGATCCGCAGGGGCTCGCGCGCGTGTGACGCATCGCGGGCGCAGTACGTGGCGCGTATCGTATTAAATCGCGCAGGTCGTGCAGCGGGCTGCACGCATCGCCGAAGAGGCGGCGTGCAAGCGGCGGGCGGCGCGCGTGCACGCGACCCCGCGCGCCGCGCGTCGATGCCGCATCAGCGCATCGTCAGCACCGCCGCGCCCGTCAGGCGCCCCGCGCGCAGATCGTCGAGCGCGTGGTTCGCCTGCGCGAGCGGATACGGCGTCGCCTCGACGTCGAGCCGCACGTCGTTCGCAATCCGCATGAACTCCGCCGCGTCGTCGCGCGTCAGATTCGCGACCGACACGATCCGCCGCTCGCCCCACAACAGGTCGTACGAAAACGACGGGATGTCCGACATGTGGATTCCGCCGCAAACGACGACGCCGCCTTTCACGACCGCCGCGAGCGCGGCCGGCACGAGCGCGCCGACCGATGCGAAAATCAGCGCGGCGTCGAGCGGCTCCGGCGCGGTTTCGTCGCTGCCGCCCGCCCATGCCGCGCCGAGCCGGCGCGCGAGCTGCTGCGCAGCGCTATCGCCCGGCCGCGTGAATGCGTAGACGGTGCGCCCCTGGAAACGCGCGATCTGCGCGACGAGATGCGCGGCCGCGCCGAAGCCGTACAGGCCGATGCGACGCGCGGGGCCCGCCATCCTCAGCGTCCGATAGCCGATGAGGCCCGCGCACAGCAGCGGCGCCGCGTGGACGTCGTCGTAGCGGCGCGGCAGGTGCACGCAGTAGCGCGCATCGGCGACCGTGCGCTCCGCATAGCCGCCGTCGATCGTGTAGCCGGTGAAGCCGGGTGCGTCGCACAGGTTCTCGCGGCCGCTCGTGCAATATGCGCAGTGCCCGCACGTGCGGCCGAGCCACGGCACGCCGACGCGATCGCCGATCGCGAAGCCCGCCGCGCCCGCACCCAGCGCGGCGACCGCGCCGACGATCTCGTGCCCCGGGATCACCGGCCGCTTCGGATCGCGCAGGTCGCCGTCGACGACATGCAGATCGGTCCGGCACACGCCGCACGCGTGCACGTCGATCAGCAACTGCCCCGCCGTCGGAACCGGGTCCGGCAGCTCCGCTTCGCGCAGCCGCGGCGCGCCGCCGTCGAACACCATCGCGCGCATCGTCAACGCCCTCCCGGGCGCCGCGTATGCATGTCGTCCGCCGCGTGCGCGGGCGACGCGATGCGATCGCGCACGCGGCGGATCGCGATCACGCGCAGATAGTCGTGGATGCGCGCGCCGTCCGCAAGGCGCGTGATTTCATCATCGAGCATGTGCATCAACTCTCCCTCCGTGATCGAGCGGCGCTGCGCGGCGGCGAGCAGCGAATCGTAAAGCGTGTCCTGGTGCATGCGTGTTCCTGTCTGTCGTCGAACCCGTCGATTCCAGCGTAGGCGCATCGTCATCGATTGAAACCCGGCGTCGCAGGCTCTGATTGACTTGCATCAAGCGTCGTCGGTTCGCCGCCGCGCCGCCGCGCATGGCCGCCCCGCTGCCACGGCATCGCACGATTCATGCCCCCTCCGGCGCGCCGGTAGCGACGACCTGCGGCGCCTATGCGCCGACCCCGTTGACCTGCGTCAACGGTCGCCCGCGCTCGCCGCTTAGACTCGAAACGAGCGTCCGATCGAAGGTTGCGCCATGCTGAACAGTCTGCCGAATCCCGCGCTCGCGTGCATGCTGAGCGCAGTCAGCATGGTCACGGCCGACGACGCCCGCGCACAGGTGCGCGAGCCGACCGAACTCATCGACCCGCAGCATTGCATGTTCTGCCATGCGCCGAACGTGCGGTTCCTCGCGCCGTCGCTCCGTCAAATCGCGGAACGCTATCGCGACATGCCGAATGCCGGCGAGATGCTCGATCAGGAACTGCGTCGCGGCGGGCGCGCACGCTGGGGCGGCACGCCGGTGCCGACCGCCCCGGAACGCGGCGGCCCGCTTTCGAGCGAACACGCGCATACTTTGATTCAACGGGTCATGAGCCAGTAGCGCGGCGTCGCCGCGCATTTTGCAAGGAGTCAGTCGTGCGCATCACCATTCATCTCGATACGTTCGCGTCCACTGATCCGGCCTCCTACGCGATCCTGTGGATCGACACGGCGGAGCACAAATGGTCGCGCGAAGGCCACGCGGGCGTCGAACTGCCCGAGTGGGGCAACATCGTCTGCCAGAGCGGCACGACCCGCGTGACGAGCGCCGACGACACGCATTCGCTGTGCGTGCTCGAAGGCCTCGATCTCGGCGCGAAGCAACGCCCGTTCGAAGGCGAGACGGGCGCGGCCCGCTGGTATCGGCACGCGCATCACGCGCCCATCGTCGGCGAATGGCACGTGCAGTGCGTCGACGAAACTGTCGCGCCCGCCGAGCACGAACTGTTCACGGGGCGCGAGGAATCCTGAGCGGATGGCGCGGCGGGCGCGGGCGGCGCCGGTCGACGCGCACCCCGGGGCGGCCGGGTCTGACGCGTTCATCGAATTTGTGGAATCGATTGTTCTCCGATTCGCCGACTCGTCTGCCCGCGGAATCGCAGCTCCGATCGTTCACCGGTTCGATCATTTGCAGCTTCGTCGGCCAGTTCACCCGTCGGTTCGCTCGGTTCGCTCGACCATCAGGCGAACGTCACCGCGAGTTCCCGCTCGGCGGCATCGAATGCATTCCGGATCGCCGCGAGCGGATCGGCGCCCATCATGTGCGGAATCGGCTTCAGTTCGTAGTCGCGCGTGATCAGATCGAGGCGGACGTCGTACGTCGGGTCCGAGGCGCCGGCGCCGAGCGCCTCGATCGCGAGGTGGCAGCCGGCGAGGCGCGCGCTGTATCGCTCCAGGCGGATCAATTGGATGCTCGCCTCGGCTTCGAGTTGTGCTGATCCGGCAAAGCCGAAATAGGCGATCTGCATTCCAATTCCCATGATCCTTTCTCCCCTGGCGCTCATACGGCAAAGCGAAATGACGTGCCGGAGCGATAAGTATTGCGTCCATCCTCGGGGCGCCTGATTAGCATCTTCCGGCTCTTCGACCGATGCCGCTTGACATGCGTCAAGCGTGAGGCCGATATCGGATGCGCAACTCACCGGCGGTCCCGGCGCGCGCCGGGCTCACGTCGACTTCGCGGCGGCGCCGCGCATCGTCGCACCGGCTTTGTCGAGCCGCGTTGACCGCGATCAATCGGCGCGCACCGAACCGGCTTAACGTGGTGTCGACCCGACTTTCCGCATCCGGACAGCGCGATGAAAAAACCGACGACTCCACGCGTGAAGCGGCGCTCGGCTTGTGCCGCACGCGCCGACGGACGGCACACGCCGCTGCGCCGCGCACGCGCCGCGCCGAAGAGCCGCCCGCCGCTGTCGGCCACCGTCGAGCAGCTCGTATCGAGCCCGACGTATCGGCAGGCAGACGAAGATCTCGCGTTCCTCCAGCGTCCCGAGATGTGCGGCGTGCGGCTGCAACTCGATTATTGGAAGACCGAGGAAACGCTGCAGCGCTTCGGGATCAGCGATACGGTCGTCGTCTACGGCAGCACGCGGATCGTCGCGCCCGCCGACGCGCGCGCCCGGCTCGCCGACGCGCAGCACCGGCTCGCCGCGCATCCGAGCGATCCCGAACGGCTGCATGCGGTCCGGGTCGCGGTGCGTCTGCTCGAGCGCAGCCAATACTACGGCGTCGCGCGCGACCTCGGCCGGCTCGTCGGCGAAACCGCGCGCTCGCCGCATCCGCGCCGCCTCACGATCATCACGGGCGGCGGCCCGGGCATCATGGAAGCCGCCAATCGCGGCGCACACGAAACGGGCGCACTCAGCATCGGGCTCAACATCACGCTGCCGCACGAGCAATTTCCCAACCCTTACGTCACGCCGGAGCTGTGCTTTCGCTTCCACTATTTCGCGATCCGCAAGCTGCACCTGCTCGAACGCGCGAAAGCCGCCGTGTTCTTTCCCGGCGGCTACGGCACCTGCGACGAACTGTTCGAAGTGCTGACGCTGTTGCAGACCCGCAAGATCGCGCCCTTGCCTGTCGTGCTGGTGGGCCGCGCGTTCTGGCGCGCGGCGGTCGATTTCGCGTTTCTCGTCGACGAAGGGATGATCGATCCGCGTGACGCCGAGCTGTTCCGATTCTGCGAAACCGCCGACGAGATCTGGGCGGCGATCGACGGCCCGCATCGTCCCGCGTGAGCCCGCACGGCCCGGATTCAGGGTTCTCACGGAAGGCGTTTCCGCATCCGCGTCCGGTCTCGCGGGTTCTTCCCTAGGGCGCTTTCCTACGTCGACGAAAGCACGCATATCGGTTGTAGGAAAACACCGATAGGCCCGTCGCATTTCCTACGACAAGATCGGTGTGGGCTGCTAGGAGCGCACCGCGCGCCGCCCGATACTGTCATTGCAGGCACGCATCGCGCGACGCACGCAAGAAGAATCGCTCCACCGCAATCAGGAGGCCGCCATGTCATACCAAGCCGTCTACACCGAATCGGGCCACCTCGCTTATGACCGCGACGAAGCCGCACCCGCCGCCGCATCGGGGAACGCCGCGCGACCGGCGGCGTCCGCCGACCGGGCCGACGCGCTGCTCGCGCTCGCGCGCGAAGCGGGAATGCTCGTCACGCTCGACGGGCAGATCGGCCGCGAACGCTATCAGAGCGTTGCAGGCTCCCTTGCGTCGCTGATGCGCTTCGCGAACGCACTCGAACAATTGCTGCTCGACGGAGACCGCTGACATGCTCGCCTGCGCCAATCCGGCATGCTGCTCGCGGTGTCGCGGCGCGCGTGTTCCGCGCGCGGCAATCGCCCGTGCCCGCAGCCGCCGCACCCATTGCGCGTCGCGCCGCTACGCGTCCGGCTGTCGTTAGCCGGACCGCTCGCGCGGTTTCGTTTCGTCCAACCGCCTCCGCTTCCGTCTTTGTTCGTTTTCGTCTCGCGAGCCGTGCGCAGCCTCATTCTCCCGCACGCTCGCGAGCGTCTTTTCTTTCGACTCGATCGTTCGTGAATCCGCACGCCGGGCAGCGGCCGGCGGCGGCGTGCGCGTTGCGCCGCATCACGGCGCGTCGTTCGCATCGCGCCGCATCGCATTTGCCGCGCGGCGCGCTTCGAACGTTGCGCATGATGGCCGGCGCGGCGCATCAAAAACTACGCACATGCAACGCGCGCACCCCGTCCGCGCCGCCCGGCATCGCTTCCGTCACTCGACGACCAGATCGTCGACGACCGCACGCACGCCGCGCATCGACCACGCGGCGCCGCGCGCGACCGCACGCTCCGCATACGAGCCGACCTTGCCCGTCAGCGTGACGGTGCCGCCCCTGACCGTCACGTCGATGTGCTTCGCCTCGCGCTCCGCATGGCGCTGCATCGCGCGCCGGATGCCGCCCGCGATCTCGTCGGCGCTGACGTCGCCGAGAATCGCGATCTCGTTCGTCACGCCGGTCACGCCGCGCATCTGCGCAATCGCGCGGACCGCGACGTGGCTCTGATACGCCCAGTCGACCTTGCCCGACAACGTCACCCAGCCCGATTCGACCTGCGCCTGAACGGCCGCGTCGTGCAGCCCCACGGTCCAGTGCAGGATCGACCGCACGGCGTCGGCGATCTCCCCGTCGGACCGAACGTCGTCTTGCGGCAGCCGCACCTGCACGTCGACGACGACCGCCCGCACGCCCGCGACCCGGTTCGCCGCCTTCTCGGCCGCGAGCTTTTCCGCGTAGCTCGATGGATGGCCCGTCAACGTGACGATGTGTCCCGCGACGTCGACATTGAAATGTGCGACGTCGATCATCGGGTTGCCCGCCAGTTCCTCCTCGACTTCCTGCTTGATCTGCCTGTCGGTTTTCATCGCTCGCTCCACCTGAAAACACGGCGCGAATCCGCCGCTTCAGGACAGCTTTGCATACGCGCGCCACGGGATTTCTGATGCACGTCAAGCGCGATTCGGCGCGCCGCGACTCGGAGGCCCGAAGACCGGAACGCGCGTCGCCGTGCAACAGGGTTCGCGATCGCGACGGCGCATCCGATGTCGCGCGCGGACGCATCGCGCGTCTCGGAGCCGCCGGACTCGCCGGCATTCGTCAGTCGGTTGCGTCGAACGCCAGGATCGTCCGCCGTGGGCGACTCGTCCGGCGACGCCACGCCGGCGACATGCGGCATCTGCCCGCCGCCCGCGTTGCGATACGGTCGCTTGGAATCGCGCCGCTCGCGTTCGGCGAGCGGCGGACCGACGTACATCCCGCTGAACCGCTCATCGCCGACGATCCCGCGCGCCATCGCGCGATCGCCGGCATCGATGCGATTCAGCGCGATCCGCATCTCGTGCTGCTGCTCGATCAGCATCGGGTTGCGCAGCGCGAGCGCGCGTTCGGTCATGCTCGGTTCGAGCTTCGCCTCGATGCCGTTCATCTCGGTGACCTCGGTAACCTCGATCGTCCAGCGCTCGCATTTCGCGATGCGATTCAGCGCGAATGCGATCATCACCGCACACAGACAAGCGGCCAATGCGAAGCTCGGATGTCGCCTCATTCATCCCCGCAAATCGCATGAATCATGCCGAATACATAACGCCGCGCGGATTTGACGCACATCAACAATCATGCGCGCGACCGTCCACCGCTTCCGCGACAGCGGCCTATAGTGGCGCCCTGCATTGGTGCGACTGCGTTGACTTGGCTCAACGCGCGCAGGCATGCGCGGCGCATCCTATTAACAAGATGCTTCGCGTGCTGTCGATGAGGCTCGCACGTTCGTGCGTCAAGCGCCGCTCCACCGGAGATCCGATGCGCCGACACCGCTCTCCGCGCGCCGCGCCGACCGTTCGCGTCCAGCCTCCGACCGCAGCCCGCATGCAGCCGGCGCAATGCCGGTCCCGACAACTCAGCGACGAACTTCATCATGTCACCTCGTTCCCGGTTCACCTGGCGCACGGCCGTCTTCGGCCCCGGCTTCCGGCCCGTCTCGCGGATCGTCGCTACCGACGCGTCGACTGGCGCGCCCTCCGTCGTCACGCCCCCGGCCGACGTCGCGGTGCTCGTCTATCACCGCTTCTCGAACGCGTCCCGCTCCGATCCGATGACGGTCAGCACCGCGACGTTCGAAGCGCAGCTCGCGCACCTGCGCCGCCTCGGCTATCGGATCGTCCTGCTGCGCGACATCGTCCGATGGCTGCGCGGCGAGCATGTCGTGCTGCCGCCGAAGGCGGTCGCGCTGACGATCGACGAAGGGCACGCGTCGATCTTCGAATGGGCGAAAATGATCGCGCTGCGCGAGCACGTGCCGATCACGTTGTTCGTCTATCCGTCGGCGGTGGGCGAAGCGCCCGGCTCGCTCACCTGGCACCAGTTGCGCGTGCTGCACAAGACCGGCTGGTTCGACGTGCAGTCGCATGCATGGTGGCATCCCGATCTGAATGCCGCGCACCGGTCGTCCGAGGCGTTTCGCGACGCGACGCGCGCGCAGTTCGAGCAGGCGCGCGCGCGCATCGAGCACGAAATCGGCAACACGGTCGACCTGCTCGCATGGCCCTTCGGCGCGTTCGACGGCGAACTCGGCGCGCTTGCGCACGAAGCCGGCTACGTAGCCGGCTTCACGCTCGAGCCGAGCAAGATCCGGCACGACACGCCGCTTCTCACGCTGCCGCGCTTTCTGATGGTCGAGGAATGCACGCCGCCCGTGCTGCGGCGGCTGCTTGCGAAGACCGCCGAAGAGCGCGGGGAAGCGGCGCGGCGATGATGCGAACGGCGGCGGCGAGCGGGTCAATGGAATCGGCGAGGACGGCCGCGGCGGCGACGCGATGTCGGCGAGCGGCCGCTTCGGTGATATACGGTCGGCCGGATAGCGGCCCGCGCGCGTCGCGAGCAGATCGTCCGCCTGACCGATCTTCTGCGCGAGCGCGGGCGGCGCGCATCGAGCAACGCGCGCGACGCGTCGAGCGCAGGCACGGCACGAGTACGCGCTCGTGCCGGCGCTCACCTGCGCGCGTGTGGCGGATCTGCTCGTCCGTCAGCGCGATCAGCTCGCGCGTGACCGCGATCTCGTCCGCATAGGCGGCGCACGCAATCATCGTGTTGACGATTCGTGTTGCCGATGCTCGACGCGAGCGTCAGGCGCGCGGCCGCGAGCGCGTGACGTTGCGCATCGGCCTGCGCGACGAGCCCTTCGACGCTGCGCCGCTCGCCGTCACGAGCTCGGCGTCGTCGATCGCGATGAAGCCGTTTTCGGCGCAGATGTCCTCGATGCGGCCCGCCTTCATCGTCGGCCGGCCGAGCAGGCTCGCGTCGTCGAGGCCGATCACGGTGATGGCCTGATAGGTGCCGTCGCCGAGCTTGACGAGCGCGCCGCCGGAATAGACCGGCACCGCGTACTTGACGCCGTCGATGCCGCGCACCGCGTCGAGCACGTAGCCGGGCATCCTGATGCTGCTCGCGATCGTCTGCACGCCGGGGTCCATCACCCGCACCTTCGAGCCGATGTTGATGACGGTCGACGACGATTTGTTCAGGATCCCTGCGAACAGCGACGTCATCTCGACCATCAGGAACACGGCGAACGTGATCCCGACGATCAGCGCGGTGAACTTCGCGCTGTCGTTGACGAGCAGCTTGGGCGCGAGTCTCAGGATCCCGTTCACGATGCGTCGCGCGCAGCTCCCCGGCGAAGATGGACGAACGCGACGCGCTGCCGCGCGAACGCGGGTGCGAAGATCGGCCGGTAATACAGATCGACGAAGCCGAGCACGCCCGCCACGATCGCGAACAGCACGAAGTATGGGGCCGAGCCGTCGGCGACGAGCAGCCCGCGTACCGCTGCGATCAGGCCGACTTGCGAAGCGAACACGGCGACGGTCGAAGCGATCGCCTTGCGGTCAGGATGCGTCATGTCGTTCTCCTTGTTCTCGGGGCGCGCGGGACGCGCTCACAATTCCATTTGATGCTCGGCTTGCTCGCCGCGCACGAGCAGGACCGGGCAGTGCGACATGCGCAGGAAGCGCTCGGCGACGCTGCCGAGCACGACGCGCCGCACGCCGCGGCGACCGTGCGTGCCCAATACGACGAGATCCGCGCCGTTCTGCTTCACGCAGCGCTCGAGTGCCTGGGCGACTTCCTCGCCGATGCCGGCCGTCTCGAACAGCTCCGCTTCGCCCTGCACCTGCGCGGCGTCCATCGTCTTTTCCGCTTCGCCGAGCGCCTTGCGGCCGTCGTCGCGGAAGCCTTCGAGGAGCGCATTCGGGTCGAAATGGCCCGCGTAGCTGAACACCACCGACTTGTCGACGACGTACACCGCATGAACCCGTCCGCCCGTCGCCTTCGCGATCTTGATCGCTTCGTCGAGGCCGCGCTTCGAGATATCGCTGCCGTCGAGCGCCACCATGATCTTCTGATACATAAAACCTCCTGATTCAAGTCGATGTCGTTTCGGCGCTCCGGCGCTCCGGCGCTTTCGAGCGCTTCGGAAAAAAACCGCCGTTCGCATCGGATTCCTCCATCGTTGCCAGGAACCGTTCGGGATGCCGAAAACATGAGTTCATGATCGGTGGGTTCTGCGTACGGAAAGTTGACTTCCGTCAAGCTTCCGCCGCGCGGCACCCGGATTCGTGCATTTCGTCAGGTCAACAGCTCCTCGATGAAACGCGCATAGTCGCGCCGCGCCGCGACAACCTCGCGGCGGATCGCGGGCGCCGCGCGCAGCGCCTGTCGCAGGCAAGCGTGCGTGAGCGGCGCGACGAGCAGGAGCGGCGTGCGCGCGGCGACGCCGTCGCGCAACTCGCCCGCCTCGACGCCCCGCCGCACGAGCCGGCCGACGGCCGTCGCGACCGCGCGCTCGACCTGCTTCTGCCAGCGCTCGACCGCATGCGGCGCGCGCCGGCTTTCGGCGATCAGGAGACGCAGCGTCGCGATCACGGGCTCGCTCGTCGACCACGCATAGAGATCGCCCGCGAGCAGATCGACGATCGCCGCGAGCGACGCGGGCCCGGCCGGCGCGGATGAAGCCGGCGGCGAATTCGATGCGGCCGGCGGACGCGACGCACCCGGCGCATCGTGCGCATCGGCCTCGCTCGATGCGTTCATAGGTTCCTGTGCGTGCGCAGCGCGTTGCGCGTTCGCCATGTCGTGCTTCCGCGCGCCCGTCGCCCGGCGTGCCGATCGCGATGTCTTCGATGCCGTCGATGCCTTCGAAGTCGCCGGCAGCGGCGGCATCAGCGAGCGCTCGAGCAGCGCCGCGAAGATCTCGTCCTTGCTGCCGAAGTGCGTGTAGACACCGCCCTTCGACATCCCCGCGCGCGCGGCGATGTCGTCGATCCGCGCGCCCGCGAAGCCGCTCGCGGAAAACTCGGCCAGCGCCGCGTCGAGGATCTGGTTGATGCGCACGTCGGCGGGCAACCGGCAGCGCGGCGGCCTGGCCGGTGCCGCTTCGCGCGCCGTCGCCGCCTGATCGATGCCGTTCCGCTTTCGCATGGTCCGCCGCCGCTTCGCCGCCCTGCGGGCGGCCGTTCGTTGTGTCGTTGCGTTTCGCGATGCGGGGGCGTCCGCGCGGCGGACGCCCCCGCATCGGGCATGGCGACATCTTAAAAACTGACCAGTCGGTATCTCACTGACTCAGATCAAGATAAGACTCGGTAATCGTCGGATATAAAGGGACATGAGAGAGCGGCGCGCATCGCGCGACGCTTGCCCGCGACGCGCGACGGTGAGCATGTTCGGGAGCGCGCGCGGCGTCCACGAAAAACAGTCGGCTTCATCGACCACCGAGGATATGACCATGCGCAACGATGCGCGCCACGACGAACGGCATCAGCGGCGGCACGGCATCGCGCGCCGCGTGTCGCGGCATGCCGCCGCGCTCGCGCTGTGCGCGGCCGTGTCGGGCTGCCTGTCTCTCGCGCCCGACTACGCGCGCCAACCGCCGCCCGTGCCCGCTTCCTATCCGGCCTACCCCGCCGACCCGACGGACGCCGGCGCGCGCGCGCTCGGCCAGTTCCACTGGCGGCAGTATTTCGTCGATCCGCAGCTGCAAGCGCTGATCGAGACCGCGCTCGCGAACAACCGCGATCTGCGGATCGCGACGCAGCGCGTCGAGGAAGCGCGCGCGATGTACGGCATCCGTCGCGCGGACCAGTTTCCGACGATCGCCGCGAACGCCGCATACATCCGCTTCCGCGAGCCGGGCGGCCTGCTGCTGCCGAATCCGATCCTCGGCGAGCTGTATTCGGCGTCGCTCAGCGAAGTCCAATGGGAGATCGACTTCTGGGGCCGCGTGCGCAACCTGAAGGCCGCCGCGCTCGATTCGTTCCTCGCGAGCGACGCGTCGCGCCGCGCGGTGACGATCAGCCTGATCGGCCAGGTCGCCGATGCGTATCTGTCGCTTTGCGCATACGACGAGCGCCTCGCGCTGACGAACGAGACGATCGCGAGCCGCCGCGAATCGCTGCGGATCTTCCGGCGTCGCCACGAGGAAGGCGCGATCTCGAAGCTCGACCTGACGCAATCGGAAATCCTGCTGCAACAGGCGGAAACGCTCGGCTCGCAGCTCGAGCAAGCGCGCGACATGCAGCAGCATGCGCTCGATCTGCTCGTCGGCAAGCGCGCGCCGGCGCAGACGCCCGCGTCGCTCGTCGACGCGAGCATCGCGCCGAACCTCGCGCCCGGCCTGCCGTCGGCGCTCCTGACGAACCGTCCCGACGTCGTCGCGGCCGAGTATCAACTGCGCGCCGCCCACGCGAACATCGGCGCCGCGCGCGCGGCGTTCTTCCCGCGCATCGCGCTGACGAGCTCGATCGGCTCCGGCAGCACGGAGCTGCACAACCTGTTCGCGTCCGGCACGAGCGCGTGGAACTTCATTCCGAACCTGTCGATGCCGATCTTCGACGCGGGCCGCAACATCGGCAACCTGAAGCTTGCGAAGGCGCGCCGCGATGAAGCGGTCGCGCAATACGAGAAGACGATCCAGTCGGCGTTTCGCGACGTCGCCGACGCGCTCGCCGCGCGCCACTGGCTCGCCGATCAGGTGCGCATCGCGCAGGACACGCTCGCGACGCAGTCCGAGCGCGCGCGGCTCGCGAAGCTGCGCTACGACAGCGGCGCCGCGCGCTTCCTCGAAGTGCTCGACGCGCAGCGCGACTTGCTGAGCGCGCAGCAGCAGCTCGTGCAGACGCGCCGCGCGCTGCTGTCGAGCCGCGTCGCGCTGTACGCGGCGCTCGGCGGCAATCTCGCCGAGCCCGCGCGCGACGCTGCGCAATCGTCCTCCTCCACCGAACCCTCAGTGAAATAAGGTCCGTTGTCATGATCCAGGTCACCAGGAAACAGATCGCCGCCGCGGCCGCCGTCGTCGCGGTCGCGCTCGGCGGTTACTACGGCTGGACGCTGTTGCGCCATCAGGGCCCGGGCGACGGCTTCGCGAGCGGCAACGGCCGCATCGAGGCCACCGAGATCGATGTCGCGACGAAGCTGCCCGGCCGCATCGACGAAATTCTCGTCGACGAAGGCGATTTCGTGAAGGCGGGCCAGCCGCTCGCGAAGATGGAGATCCAGGTGCTGCGCGCGCAGTACGACGAAGCGACCGCGCAGCGGCAGCGCGCGCTGAACACGGCGGCCGGCGTCGAGTCGCAGGTCGCGCAGCGCAGGAGCGACAAGGTGGCCGCGCAGGCAATGGTCGTGCTGCGCGAAAGCGAGCTCGACGCCGCGAAGCGCCGGCTCGTGCGTTCGGAGACGCTGTCGCGCGAAGGCGCGTCGTCGATGCAGGAGCTCGACGACGACCGCGCGCGCAGCCGCAGCGCGCAAGCGGCCGTGTCCGCGGCGGCCGCGCAGGCCGCCGCCGCACAGGCCGCGATCGAGGCGACCGAAGCGCAGCTCGTCGCCGCGCATTCGGCGGTGACGGCGGCCGATGCGACCGTCGCGCGCGTGCAGGCCGACATCAACGACAGCGAGCTCGTATCGCCGCGCGACGGCCGCGTCCAATACCGCGTCGCACAGCCGGGCGAAGTGCTGCCCGCGGGCGGCAAGGTGCTGAATCTCGTCGATCTGTCGGACGTCTACATGACGTTCTTTCTGCCTGAAACGGTCGTCGGCCGCGTCGCGCTCGGCGCCGACGCGCGGATCATCCTCGACGCCGCGCCGAACTACGTGATTCCCGCGACCGTGTCGTTCGTCGCGAGCACCGCGCAGTTCACGCCGAAGACCGTCGAGACCGCGAGCGAGCGGCAGAAGCTGATGTTTCGCGTGAAGGCGCGGATCGACCGCGAGCTGCTGCAAAAGCACTTGAAGCTCGTGAAGACGGGGCTGCCCGGCGTCGCATGGGTCCGCGTCGATCAGAGCAAGCCGTGGCCCGCGCAACTGACGGTCAAGGTCGCGCAGTGAGCACGCCGAGCGTCGTTCGATTCACGGACGTCAGCCTGCGCTACGGCAAGACGGTCGCGCTCGACCGGATCACGCTCGACGTCCCCGCCGGCCTCACGATCGGCCTGATCGGGCCGGACGGCGTCGGCAAGTCGAGCCTGCTCGCGCTCGCGTCCGGCGCGCGCGCGCTGCAGACGGGCGGCGTCGACGCGCTCGGCGGCGACATGCGCTCGCGACGCCATCGCGAGCGCGTGTGCCGGCGCATCGCGTACATGCCGCAGGGGCTCGGCAAGAACCTGTATCCGACGCTGTCGGTCGAGGAAAACCTGCAATTCTTCGCGCGCCTGTTCGGCCATGACGCCGACGAGCGCCGCCGCCGGATCGACGCGCTCACGCAGAGCACGGGCCTCTTCCCGTTCCTGACGCGGCCGGCGGGCAAGCTGTCGGGCGGGATGAAGCAGAAGCTCGGCCTGTGCTGCGCGCTGATCCACGATCCCGACCTGCTGATCCTCGACGAGCCGACGACGGGCGTCGATCCGCTCGCGCGCGCGCAGTTCTGGGATCTGATCGCGCGGATTCGCGCGGAGCGGCCGACGATGAGCGTGATCGTCGCGACCGCATACATGGACGAGGCGCAGCGCTTCGACTGGCTGATCGCAATGGACGCGGGCCGCGTGCTCGCGACGGGCGCGCCCGCCGAGCTGCTCGCGCGCACCGGCTGCGACACGCTCGAAGCGGCGTTCATCGCGCTGTTGCCGGAGGACAAGCGGCGCGATCACAAGCCGGTGAAGATCGAGCCGCTGCGCGCCGACGCGCGGGCGGGCGTCGCGATCGAAGCGCGCGGCCTGACGATGCGCTTCGGCGACTTCACCGCGGTCGATCACGTGAGCTTCCGGATTCGCCGCGGCGAGATCTTCGGCTTCCTCGGCTCGAACGGCTGCGGCAAGTCGACGACGATGAAGATGCTCACGGGCCTCCTGCCCGCGACCGAAGGCGACGCGCAGTTGTTCGGCAAGCCGGTCGATCCGAAGGACATCAACACGCGCCGGCGCGTCGGCTACATGTCGCAGGCGTTTTCGCTCTACAGCGAGCTGACGGTGCGGCAGAACCTCGTGCTGCACGCGCGCCTCTTCGGCGTGCCGGCCGCCGGCATCGGCGCGCGCGTCGACGAGATGGCGCACCGCTTCGGCCTCACCGACATCTACGACACGCTGCCCGACAGCCTGCCGCTCGGGATGCGCCAGCGGCTGTCGCTCGCGGTCGCGATGGTCCACAAGCCGGAGCTGCTGATCCTCGACGAGCCGACGTCGGGCGTCGATCCCGTCGCGCGCGACGGCTTCTGGCAGTTGATGATCGATCTCGCGCGCCGCGATCAGGTGACGATCTTCATCTCGACGCATTTCATGAACGAAGCGGAGCGCTGCGACCGGATCTCGCTGATGCACGCGGGCCGCGTGCTCGCGAGCGACTCGCCCGCCGGGCTCGTGCGTGCGCGCGGCGCGGCGACGCTCGAAGACGCGTTCATCGGGTATCTCGTCGATGCGTCGGCGCAGGCGCAGGAGCAGGAGCAGGAGCAGGAGCAGGAGCAGAAGCAGAAGCAGAAGCAGAAGCAGGACGGTGACGGCGCGATGGGTGGGGCGAGTTCCGCGCATCGGCAACGCACGGCCGGTGGGAATGTCGATGCCGATGTCAATACTCACGCCGATGCGCGTGCAAGCGCTGGCGCGCGAGCCGGCGGCGCGGGCGGCGTTCGAGCCGACATGAAGCGTTCGGCCGATATCAATACGGCAGCCGAAGCGAGCGCCCATGCCGAAGCTCGGGTCGAAGTCGAAATCAAGGACGGCGCCGATGCCGGCGTCGAAGGCGAAATCCGCGGCAAAACCGGAGCCGAAGCCGCAACCGGAGCCGAGGTCGGCATTGAAACGAGAGGGAAAGCGAAGACAGTGGCCGGCGTCGCCCCCCACGCCCGTCACGACGCCGGCGCCTCGGCCGACAGCGATGCCGACGCCGGCATCAAACTCGAAACCCGAGACAGAGCCGGCGCCGCGTCACGCGCCTTATCCGGAGCACCCGACGCACCCGCCCCGCTCGCCGCTTCGCCGCCATCCGCGCCAAGCGTGATCGACCCGCCCCACCGCGCCTTCAGCGCCCAGCGCGCGCTCAGCTACATGTGGCGCGAGATGCTCGAACTACGCCGCGACCCGGTTCGCGCGACGCTCGCGCTGGTCGGCTCGCTCGTGCTGATGTGCGTGATCGGCATCGGCATCAGTCTCGACGTCGAGGATCTGACCTACGCCGTGCTCGACCGCGACCAGACCGAGCTGAGCCACGACTACGCGCTGAACCTGTCCGGCTCGCGCTACTTCGTCGAGCGGCCGACGCTGTCCGACTACGCGGAGCTCGACCGCCGGATGCGCGACGGCGAGCTGTCGCTCGCGATCGAGATCCCGCCGAATTTCGCGCGCGATGTCGAACGCGGCGCATCCGTGCAGATCGGCATGTGGATCGACGGCGCGATGCCGCAGCGCGCGGAGACGATCCGCGGCTACGCGATCGGCATGCACACGATGTGGCTGTACGACCAGGCGCAGCATCGCCTCGGGATGACGGCCGCGCCGCGCGCGGACATCGTCACGCGCTATCGCTACAACCCGGACGTGAAGAGCCTGCCCGCGATGATCCCCGCCGTGATGCCGCTCCTCTTGCTGATGCTGCCCGCGATGCTGACGGCGCTCGCCGTCGTCCGCGAGCGCGAGCTCGGCTCGATCCTGAACCTGTACGTGACGCCCGTCACGCGCACCGAGTTCCTGATCGGCAAGCAAGTGCCGTACGTCGTGCTCGCGATGCTGAATTTCCTGCTGATGACGGTGCTCGCGCAGGTCGCGTTCGACGTGCCGGTCAAGGGCAGCTTCATGACGCTGCTGTTCGCGGTGCTGATCTTCAACGTCGTCGCAACGGGCATCGGCCTGCTCGCATCGACGTTCACGCGCAGTCAGGTCGCCGCGATCGTGATGACGATCATCGGCACGATGATTCCGACCGTGCAGTTCGCGGGCCTGCTGACGCCGCTGTCGTCGCTCGAGGGCACCGGACGCTTCATCGGCCTCGTCTATCCGGCGACGTACATGCTGTCGATCAGCCGCGGCGTGTTCAACAAGGCGCTGTCGCTCGCCGATCTCTACTCGCAGTTCTGGCCGCTCGCCGCATCGGTGCCGGTGATCCTCGGCGCGACCATACTGCTCTTGAAAAAACAGGAACGCTGATCATGCAGCGCCTCGCGATCGTCTACCGTCTCGGCGTCAAGGAACTGTGGAGCCTCGTGCGCGACCCGATCCTGCTCGTGCTGATCGCGTACACGTTCACCGTGTCGATCTACTCGGCCGCGACCGCGCGCCCGGACACGCTGCACATGGCGCCGATCGCGATCATCGACGAGGATGCGTCGCCGCTGTCCGCGCGGATCGCATCGGCGTTCTTCCCGCCGCAGTTCGCGCTGCCGAAGATGGTGACGCTCGCGCAAGCGGACCGCGGGATGGATGCGGGCGACTTCACGTTCGCGCTCGACATCCCGCCGAACTTCCAGCGCGACGTGCTCGCGGGCCGGCCCGCGCAGATCCAGCTGAATGTCGACGCGACGCGGATGAGCCAGGCGTTCACGGGAAACGGCTACGTGCAGCAGATCGTGAGCGGCGAGATCGACGATTTCGTGCGGCGCTACCGGACGAACGCGACGCCGCCCGTCGACATCGCGATGCACATGCGCTTCAACCCGAACCTCGACCAGACGTGGTTCGGCTCGCTGATGGAAGTGATCAACAACGTGACGCTGCTGTCGATGGTGCTCACAGGCGCCGCGCTGATCCGCGAGCGCGAGCACGGAACGATCGAGCACTTGCTCGTGATGCCGGTGACGCCGGGCGAGATCATGATGGCGAAGGTGTGGTCGATGGGGCTCGTCGTCGCGTGCGCGGCGGTGTTCTCGCTGATGTTCGTCGTGCGCGGCGCGCTGCACGTGCCGATCGAGGGATCGGTCGCGCTGTTCGTCGTGGGGATGGCGATTCACCTGTTCGCGACGACGTCGATGGGCATCTTTCTCGCGACGCTCGTGCGCAGCATGCCGCAGTTCGGGATGCTGCTGGTGCTGGTGCTGCTGCCGCTGCAACTGCTGTCGGGCAGCCTGACGCCGCGCGAGAGCATGCCGTTCGCGGTGCAGAACATCATGCTCGCCGCGCCGACGACGCACTTCGTCGAGATCGGGCAGGCAATTCTCTATCGCGGCGCGGGGATCGAGACGGTTTGGCGGCAGTTTCTGATTCTGGCGGTGATCGGAACTGTGCTGTTCTTGCTGTCGTTGAAGCGGTTTCGGAAGACGATCGGGCAGATGGCCTAGAGAAGAATCGGCGCGGGCTGGTTGTTGGGGAATGCCGTGAAGATGCTAAGGAATGGTTGGCGGTGCTCGCTGGTGCCACGAGGCGGATGTGGCCTGCGTTCCGCTGGTTTCCGCCGATCACGACCGGTTGAATCCGCAGCCAGTTTCGGCCGTTGGCCCTCGCTTTCACAGAGACATTCAAACGTCACCTCCGCCTTGGCAGCGGACTTTCGAGCGCCGTTCCTGTTCGTCGCGTCGTCGGCCTTATGCAAAGTTCTCCATCAAGCAGAGGGATTTTTTTGGTTAGCGGTCGCGACTTCGGACGTATAGGCAGGCCAGGCAAGGTCAGCCCGCTGACCGGTAACGCCGTTTGCGCTGAACTGCCCCACTGGCGGTTGCTTCGATGGGCATTGAATCGTCGCTGCGCTCAATCAGTGCCCTTCACGCGCGTCAGCGAGACACTGAACCATGACGAAGCGGCGTGTTCGATCAGGTGGCGACGGTGCGGGCGTAGACGTGGGTGAGGTAAATCAAGGCGACGACCGGCCACACGTGGCCAACTCCATTGTGCATCGCTCACTGCGTCGCACGTAAGCGCCTCATTCAGCGCCGTGCAGCACATCGCTGCGCGACACCTCTTCGATAAACTGATTCGGCGGCATCGGCTGCCCAAGTAGCCATCCTTGCAGCGAGTCGCAGCCCAGACGGGTCAGGAACGCCTGCTGCGCTGCGGTTTCAACGCCCTCCGCAACAATTTTCAGGCCGAGCGTCTGGCCAAGCGCAACGATCGCGGAAACAATCGCCGCGTCCTCCGTGTCATGAGCGAGATCATGGACGAAACCGCGATCGATCTTCAGCTCGGTGGCCGGCAATCGTTTGAGATAAAGCAGGCTCGAATAGCCGGTACCAAAATCGTCGAGGGCGATGCTCACGCCGATGTCGTGCAACTGCTTCATGATCAAGACACTCGAATCGACATTGCTCATTGCAGTCGATTCCGTTATTTCCAGCGTTAAACAGCGTGGATCCAGTGCATGGCGCTTCAACACATCGCGTACTGTCCGGACCAATCCAGCATGAGCGAACTGCACCGGCGACACATTGACTGCCATGGTCCAGGCGTCATGGCCGGCGTTGCGCCACGCCTTCATCTGCCGACACGCTTCGTCCAGCACCCATTCGCCGATCGGTACGATCAGGCCGCTTTTTTCCGCCAGGGCGATGAACTGGTCCGGCAGAATGAGACCGCGAGTGGGATGTTGCCAGCGCAGCAGTGCTTCCGCGCCGATCGCGCGGCCGTTGGGCGCGTCGAATTTAGGCTGGTAGTAAAGGACCAGTTCGCGTCGCGCAAGGGCCATGCGCAGATCCTGCAGGATCCGTAGATGCTCATGTACATTTGCATTCATCGAAGCTTCGAAGAAACAGTAGGCGTTGCGGCCCTGGGCCTTGGCCTGATACATCGCCGCGGCGGCGTGGGTCAGCAGGTCGCGCTGAGTGGCGCCATCGCTCGGGTACATCGCGATGCCGACGCTGATCGAGAGACGCAAGTCGTGGTTGGCGACCTGAAAGGGCTCGCGCATCACGATCAACAGTTCATCGGCGAACGTGGCAGCGTACGCCGGCTCACCGACGCTCGCCAGCAACACGAATTCGTCCCCTCCAATGCGGGCGACCGTATCTTGCGTCCGGGCGTTGGCCTTGATGCGTTGCGCGACTTCGGCCAGCAATAGATCGCCAATATGATGGCCGTAGGCATCGTTCACCTCCTTGAACCCGTCCAGGTCCACGAACATCAGGGAGAATCCGACTTTCTCGCGATCGGCGCTCTCGATTGCACGATCGAGTCGGTCTTCCAGCAGCACGCGATTGGGAAGTTTGGTGAGGTTGTCGTGCAAGGCCAGGTACGTCAGTTCCTGGTTGGCCTCGGCGAGCGAGCTCGCCAGCACGGAGGCGAGCAATTCCAGCCGCATTTCCTCCAGCACCGAAATGACCAACGCGATAGCCATCACCGTCAGCGTGACGCTGATGATCAGAACCGCCAGCGCTCGGGTGCTGATCCCGGTGTCCGCCGCCCCGCAGACGCTGCCAAGCGGGAACTGCGCCGCTGCCATCCCGGTGTAATGCATGCCGGCGATCGCAAAACCCATGACCACCGCCGCCCCGGCACGCGAGAGCTTGCCCCAGGATGCCTGCTGACGCAGTTGGAAAGCAATCCACAGCGCGGCACCCGACGCGGCGATGGCAATGACGACAGAGAGAATGAACAACGACGGGACGTATTGAATGCCGGGCGTCATCCGCATCGCCGCCATGCCCGTGTAGTGCATCCCAGCGATGCCGATGCCCATCAAGACCGCCCCCAGCGCGAGACGCAGCCACGGCAGTTCCTCCTGGCAGACCAGCCATAACGCGAAGGCCGAGGAAACAATCGCGATCAGCAGCGACAGTGAGGTCATCGCCGGGTCGTAGCGAAGCGGGATGGGCAAACTGAAGGCCAGCATGCCGAGGAAGTGCATCGACCAGATGCCGGTTCCCATCGCACAAGCCCCGCCGGCCAGCCACCAATACGCCGCGCGTCCCTGAGCAGTGGTAACGCGGCGGGCCATATCGAGCGCCGTGTAAGACGCCAGAATCGCCACCAACACCGAGCACAGTACGAGCAAAGGGTCATAGCTGCTTGAAAGCATCGCTGGCTCCTTACTTGCGCGTCACGCCCTGTACGGTCTGTGCCCGAAGCCCTTCGCTCGCAACGGCGCAGGTTAGTCCAACCGGGCGCTCGTCGCGAACCATGCAATGTGTCAGCATGAGGCCGACATAGCGCCGGCGCCGCCATGGGCGAGGCGCACAAGCTCAATCAGGTCCTGCGCGGTGCGGCTCCTCCGGGCGCCGTTCAGGTCAAGGGTGCAGGAGGTCAAGGCCGTTGGCACGTTACGAAAATTGGTTTCGTGTGACGAAAGTATCGGTCACTTCCTTAGGAATTCAAGTCAGCCAGCGCTGAATCTCGTGTGGTAGAGGTCGCCTCAGAATTCGGAAAATAAAGCACGGTAAGCCGGTTGTCTGTGCCGTTGCTCAGGGTCAGCATCAAGCACGCCGCCAACCAACTTGCCAAAATAAACCGGCTAGGTTCGTATTTATCTATGGAGAAACGAACCCCACATTGCAAGCCGACTGTGGGGGCGATGCTCTCGCTGGCCGTCATCGCAGCATCACTTGCGTGGCAGGGCCGCTGCCATCGCGGCGAACCCGAGCGGCCCGAGCCGTTCTCCGGACCGGCCGAAGCCGTGGTCCGCATCCTCCTCGAGCAATGGATCACTTTTCCTCGCTTCGTATTCTCTGGCGGCTGGACGCGGGCCTTGCGCGAAGCATCGCGATAACCAGCGCCCCGATACCGCGGTAGCCAATGCATCGTCCGCAGCCGGTTGAAAAAACCGATGGCGCGAAAAATTGCCGGAGATGCACCGCTTCATCTCGCTCCCGTGCGGGGAATGAGCATCGCCTCGTTTGTGAGCTTTGTAGGCATTCCGGAGGGTCGTCACGACGGGCAATCGGGTGAAGCCCTGAAATACCCCCACGCCTTCGGAAGCTGCCACCGAGCCTGCACAGCATCGAATGGCGGTTCCGGGTGGCGTACCGCCCCTCGACGACAGACACAGGCCGGCCACGAATGAACGATTAGGTCTGCACCATCTCCAGCACTACAATGCCTCATTGGGGTGCTGCGCACCGTCCGGGCTTCATCCGTCGCAGCACGTGCAAGTTTCGTGCTGGAGGGATGCCATGCCGACTTACCAATACCGTTGCGAGAAGTGCGGCGAGACGTTCGAACACGTTGAACATCTCGCGGAGCATGAAACCGCTCATCCGAACTGCCCGAAGTGCGGAAGCGAACAGGTTCAACACATACCGACGCCGTTTGTTGCAAAGACGTCGAGAAAAAGCTGAACGCCGCCCGCCACCGTCCATTCGCTTTTTGATGGGTGGTCCTTCTCAAAGCAAAGGACGTCTGCCCGGTGGGCAAGCGGCGGCGTATGAAACCGGTGCGCCAGCCAAGTGTGACCGGCCATCAGGCGTCATTCGCCCTCGCCGCCACATTGGCCTCGGCGTCAGGCCGCGTCGCCACCTCGCGGATCGGGATCACGGTGCGGCCGCCGCAATTGCGCAGCAGGTCGCGCAACTCGTTGATGACCGGAAACACCTCGTGGTTCCAGTCCGCACCCTGCCTGTCGTGGGCCTCCTGCTCGCGCTCGACGATCCAGCGGTCCTCCTCGAAGATGCGTTCCGTGAACCAGACCAGCAGCGGCCATGCCAAGTCCAGCGCAAACGGAATGCCGGGCTTGCGGATGGAA
The DNA here is from genome assembly GCF_001523835.1 of Burkholderia sp. ABCPW 14. Taxonomy (NCBI): domain Bacteria; kingdom Pseudomonadati; phylum Pseudomonadota; class Betaproteobacteria; order Burkholderiales; family Burkholderiaceae; genus Burkholderia; species Burkholderia sp. ABCPW 14. The sequence continues at coordinate 182,956 of NZ_LOVS01000006.1, forward strand.
AGCAGGCCGAACGTGCGATTGGTGCGCTGCGCCGCATCCAGCGGTACGTAGACGATCCACAGATCCATCACCAGCGCGCCGTCGCCCGAGCGGATCTGCAGGGTCTGGTATGGATAGCCGGTGCGCACCGTCATCACATCCTTGTCGTCCTGGCCGCCGTGCTGCTTGCTGGCGCCAAACACCAGCGCCTCGCCCACCGGCTGCTTGCCTGCCATGCGCGCGAACGTGTACTTCACTTCCACCCAGTCCTCGCCGCGACTGCGGCCGAGGGAGCGCGCGCGCATCTGCCCCATCCGCCGCCGGTGCAGGAACTGGTGGTTCATATCCATCAGGTTCTCGTGCATGAACGAGTAGTGGCACTTGACCTCGCGGCCAAAGCGGCGCGTCTTGTACGCCTTGTCGGCCACCGAAGCCAGCGCGGGTAGCGGCCGCGCTTCGGCAAGCGCCGCATCGCCGGTAAACACAAAGATCAGACCGTGCGCCTCGCGGCACGGATAGGCACGCACGCCGTTGGGCAAGCGCTCTCGGCCGAGGTATGGCACATCGACGCAGTGGCCGCTGCAGTCATAGGTCCAGCCGTGATAGCCGCAGCGGATCGACTCGCCTTCCACCACGCCCGCGTGCAGCGGCACCTGTCGGTGTGCGCAACGGTCTTCCAGCGCGAATATCGTACCGGACCGGGTACGCACCAGCACGATCGGATCGCCGGCAAAGTGCACCCCGAGGGCCTTGCCCCGCTTGACCTCATTCGACCACGCCAGTGGATACCAGTGATCGGGATGGATCGGCACGCGGCGCAAGTCGCGCACGGGCGCGCTGGCGACCGGATCGTTGGCACTGCCATCCAGCAAAGGACCTGCCTGCATGCGTGACGCCTCCTTGCATAACGGGTGTTCCGACCGTCGCCACAAGCAAAAGCATGAGCGAACGGGGGATCCGGTGCAGTCTACGCGCATCGGGGGGGATGAAGGTCCGTTTGCCATGGCGGATGCAACCGGTCACCGGTACAGATCGGCGATGAAGCGCCGACGTGGGCCGATAAGCGACTTCCGTCTCCCCGCAGATCTAGAAGAACTCGAAAAATCGCCGTAACGCGCGACGCAAACCGCGCGCGCCGGCGCGCTTCGCGTGCCCGGCAACCGCGCGGCACGCGCCTTGCCGAAGCTTGCGTTTCACCTAGACTTCGTTACATAAGCCGCGAAAAACAAGCCTGTCGCGCACGCGGCTCGCCGGGTAGAACATCATCGAAGTCACAGGTCCGACGCATGCGTTCAGGCGATCCCTGACAGAGGTCATCATGAGACGGATCTATTTCCTGCTGCCCGACGCGGACATGGCACGGGTGATCGTCGACGAGTTGTTGCTCAAGCGCATCGAATGGCGGCGCATCCACGTCGTCGCGAACGACAGGATTCCGCTGGAAAATCTGCCCGAGGCGTCGATCGCGCAAAGCAGCGATCTGCTGCCCGCGCTCGCTCGCGGAACCGCTGCCGGCGGCGTCACCGGCGCGCTCGCCGGGCTCGCCGCGATCGCGTTTCCGCCCGCTGGCCTCACGATCGCGGGCGGCGCGATGGTCGCGTTCGCGATCGCCGGAGCGGGCTTCGGCGCGTGGGTCGGCACGATGATCGGCGTGAGCGTGCCGAATACCCGGCTGAAACACTTCGAGGACGCCGTCGAAAATGGCGAATTGCTGATGATGATCGACGTGCACCGCGACCGCGTCGAGGAAATCGAAGCGCTGATCAAGCAGCATCATCCGGACGCCCATCTGGAAGGGACCGATCCGACTATTCCTGCGTTTCCGTGACGCCATTCGAGCCGTGGCCGTTCCGGGCCGTCCGTCGAGATCGAATTCCGGCCTGCTATCGGATCAGATCGCGCATGTCGTCGCCGACATGATGGGGATGGTCGCCGGGATAGGCTCGAAGGTCCGCCCGTACGCAATTGACCCACGGATTCCCCGCAAAACCGGCCGGATAATCGTAAGGCGAATCTCGCATTCTCACGACATCGCCGGCTCTCAACGCAGCCGCCACCGACTCGGTCAGCTCGGAGCGATAGTCGCGCCGACGCCGATAGAAGTCGTCGGCCGACACGACGAGATTGATGGGTCTGGACAAATGAACCGGCGTGCTGTCGCCGGTATACACATCCGGAAAATCCAGCATTTCGTGGATTTCCAGCGTGTAGCGATCGTCGAGCGATCGCAAGCTGAGCTGATATGTCCGACGTTCGCCGTTCACTTCGCGCACCTGCAGCCGGTAGCGATAAACAGGCGCCCTCGCTTCATTGTTTACGTTCGATTCTTTGACCACGTTTTCCAGTCATTCCTTAGTCGTTCTGTCATCCGCGACTTCGGCAAGACGATGTCAGTCGCAGTGCAGCAGCCGCATGCTTTCGAGCCTCGGGCAAACGCAGGCGGCCCCGCCGCCCGCGCTCCTTCGCCTCACTCTGCCGTCAACACGATCCGCCCATCGACCTTCCCGGCCCGCAGCGACGCGAATATGTCGTTGATGTTCTCGAGCTTGTCGCGATGAATATGCGCGCGTACGAGCCCTTCGGCCGCGAAATCGAGCGACTCCTGCAGATCGCGCCGCGTGCCGACGATCGACCCGCGCACCGTGATCCCGTTGAGCACCGTCGAGAAAATCGGCAGCGGAAAATCGCCGGGCGGCAGCCCGCTCAGCGCGACCGTCCCGCCGCGCCGCACCATCCCGAGCGCCTGCGCGAACGCGCCGCGCGACACGGCCGTCACCAGCACGCCGTGCACGCCGCCGATCTCTTTCTGAATCACCGCCGCGGGATCGCTCGTCGACGCGTCGACGACGAACTTCGCGCCGAGCTTGCGCGCAAGCTCGAGCTTCTCCGGCGCGACGTCGACTGCCACGACGTGCAGCCCCATCGCGTTCGCATACTGGACCGCGACGTGCCCGAGCCCGCCGATCCCCGAAATCGCGATCCATTGGCCGGGGCGCGTGTCGGTCACGCGAATGCCCTTGTAGACGGTCACGCCCGCGCACAGGATCGGCGCGATCTCGTCGAACGCCACATTGCTCGGCAGATGGCCGACGTAGTTCGGATCGGCGACCACGTACTCCGCGTAGCTGCCGTTCACCGAGTAGCCGGTGTTCTGCTGCTCGTGGCACAGCGTCTCCCAGCCGGTCTGGCAATACTCGCAATGGCCGCATGCGGTATAGAGCCACGGCACGCCGACGCGATCGCCTTCCTTCACGTGCTTGACGCCGTCGCCGACCGCCGCGACGAAGCCGACGCCCTCGTGTCCCGGAATGAACGGCAGCGTCGGCTTGACCGGCCAGTCGCCGTCGGCCGCGTGCAGATCGGTGTGGCACACGCCCGATGCCTTGATGTTCACGAGAATCTGGCCCGGTCCGGGTGTCGGCACGGGGACTTCCTCGATGCGAAGCGGTTCGCCGAATGCGTGCACCACCGCCGCTTTCATGTATTGCGCCATCAGTCGCTCCTGGTTGGTTCGATGACCGATCGAGTATCGATCACGCGCGGCGCCGGTCATTGACGTGCGTCAACCGCGCCCGGCGCGCCGCGCGGACTCGTTGACGATTCGCTCCCTTTCCGGAATGTCGATGCGCGCCGCCGCGCGCGGCGGCTCACGATCCGGCGGACGTGCAACCGTTCGCCGGGCATGCGCTCGCCCGCGTCGGGCGCAGCGCTCACCGCGCACGTGCAGGCGTCGTTCTCAGCCACGGACGCCGGTCATCCCGGCGCGCGAGGCGCGGGGCAACCGCCTTCACAACGCGCTCGCCGCCAATTCGACGATGTCCGCCGTGATCTCGTCCTGCCGCGCGATCCGGTAGGCCTGCAACAGCTCGCCGAGCGTGCGTTCGACCGATTCGCGCGCGGCGATCATCGCGCGCGTGCGCGCCGCGTTCTCCGCGGCGAACGCGAGCATCGCCGCATCGCACAGCTCGACGAACACATATGCCTGCGCGAGCTCCGCGAGCAGCGTCGCGGGCGGCAGATGCACGAGCGGCGGCTGCGCGCGCGGCTCGGTATCGAAGCGCGCATAGTCGAACGGCAACAGGCGGCGCTCGACCACGTCGAGCTGCTGCGCCGCAGCCGGCATCGCGTGGACGATCGACACCGACTGCGCGCCGCGCTCAGCCAGATGCGCGTACAGCGCGTCGGTGATCCGGTTCGCGAGGTGCACGACGTCGTCCGCGTGCGACGCCATCGGCGTGCTCCAGACGAGCGGCACGCCGCCAGCCTCGGCGAGCATCGCGCCGCGCGTGCCGACCATCATGTATTCGCGCGTCGCGGCCGGCGCATCGGGCCGCGTCGCGTAATCGATCAGTTGCGCGTTGTATGCGCCGACGAAGCCCTGCTCGCTGCACAGCACGATGACCAACCGCGCGTGCGGGGCGCCGCGTCGCGCGGCCGCGGCTTCGAGCGAAGGCGCACCGGCCGACAGCGCGTCGCCGATCGCCGCGCCGACCGTCGCCGCCGATGCGCGGATTCCCGGCAAGCGCTGCTGCGCCTCGTGCGCGCGCGCGGCGGCGACGCCCTGCATCGCGCCGATCACCGACTGCAACTGGCGCGCGGTGTCGGTGCGCGCTTCGATCGCGGCGAGCTTGTCGCTCATCGCTTGCGCTCCGGTTCGGCTTCGGGCTCGGCTTTCGCGGCGGCGTTGGATTTCGCGTTGGATTTCGCGTTGGCGTTGGCGTTGGCGTTGGCGTTGGCGTCGGCGTCGGCGTCGGCGTCGGCGTCGGCGTCGGCGTCGGCGTCGGCGTTGGCGTCGGCGTCGGCGTCGGCGTCGGCATTGGCGTCGGCGTTGGCGTTGGCGTCGGCGTCGGCGTCGGCGTCGGCGTCGGCGTCGGCGTCGGCATTGGCGTTGGCGTTGGCGTTGGCCTTGGCGTCGGCGTCGGCGTCGGCGTTGGCGTTGGCTTCAGCGTTGCCTTCGACTTCGGTTCCGGCATCGCCATCGAGCGCGCCGCCGATGTCGCCCGCCGCGTCTTCCGCATGCATGTGTCCCGCCGCGCGATCCGCCGCATCGGCCATGATCCGTTCGGTCAGCTCGCCGATCGACTCCGCGAGCGTCGCGAGCGCCGCGTCGTCCGCGAGCCAGTCGAGGGGCGGCGCGCCCGCCGGCGACAGCGCCGCGATCCGCGCATCGAGCCACGACGGCAGCCGGTCGCGCAGCGGCGCGACGCGATCCGTCGACATCGCATCGAGCGCGCCCGCCGCGAGCGCCTTCAGCAGCACGACTTCGTCGAGCGTTCGCAGCGCGCGGAAGCGCGGCTGCGTGATCAACGCGCGAATCCGCTCGCCGCGCGTGATCTGCGCGCGCAGCCGCGCATCGGTGAGCCCGCCGAAGCGCGTGAACGCCTCCAGTTCGAGGAACTGCGCGTAATCGAGCCGCAAGCGACCCGACGCGCTGCGCAGCGCCGGATGCTGCGCCTTGCCGCCGACGCGGCTCACGCTCAGGCCGACGTCGACCGCCGGCCGCTGGTTCGCGGCGAACAGCGCCGAATCGAGCACGATCTGCCCGTCGGTGATCGAGATCAAATTCGTCGGAATGTACGCGGCGAGATTGCCCGCGTCGGTCTCCGCGATCGGCAGCGCGGAAAGCGACCCGCCGCCGAGCTTCGCGGACAGCTTCGCCGCGCGTTCGAGCAGGCGCGCGTGCACGTAGAAGATGTCGCCTGGATATGCCTCGCGGCCGGGCGGCTCGCGCGTGAGGAGCGCGAGCTCGCGGTGCGTCGCCGCGTGCTTCGTCAGGTCGTCGACGACGACGAGCGCATGCTGCCCGCGATCCCGGAAATACTCGGCGATCGAAAAGCCCGCGAACGGCGCGACCCATTGCAGCCCCGGCGCGGACGCGGCCGGCGCGACGACGAAGATGCAGCGCTCGGGCGCGCCGTAGCGGCGCACCGCGTCGATCACGCGCCGCACCGCGCTCGCGCGCTGGCCGATCGCGACGTACACGCAGATCACGTCCGTTTGCCGCTGATTGACGATCGCGTCGATCGCGAGCGATGTCTTGCCCGTCGCGCGATCGCCGATGATCAGCTCGCGCTGGCCGCGCCCGATCGTGAAGAGCGCGTCGACGATCAGCACGCCGGTGTCGAGCGGCTCGCTGACGAGATCGCGGTCGATGATCGCGGGCGCGGGGCGCTCGATCGGCAGCGTGTCCGTCGTGCCGAGCGGCGGGCCGTCGTCGAGCGGACGGCCGAGCGGATCGACGACGCGTCCGAGCAGTTGCGGGCCGACCGGCACTTCGAGCACCGCGCCCGTGCGCGTGACGGCCGCCTGCGCTTGGACGCTCGCGTCCGGATCGAGCAGCACGACGCTGATCAGATCCTCGTCGAGCGTGTGCGCGAAGCCCGTGACGCCGCCGTCGAAGCGCAGCACTTCGTTGAGCATCGCGTCCCGCAGCCCGGACACGAAAGCGATCCCGTCCGCGACGCGCTCGACGCGCCCGACCGCCTGCGCGACAGGCGCGAGCGCCACCCGCGCGAGCGCATCGCGGCGACGCGCGAGCCAGGCCGCATCGGTGGCGTCAGTGGTCGCCGTCATCGTCGCTCAGCAATGCCGCCTCGATGGTCGCGAGATCCTGGCGCAGGCTGTTGCGCACGTTCGCGTATTTCGATTCGAGCTCGAGCCCCGCGATCAGCGCCGGATCGACGCGCACGTCCGGCTCGAGCGGCCGTCCGACGCTCGCCGTGAACGCCGCGCGGCACGCGGCCGCTTCCTGCGTGGTCAATGCGCGCGGCGCGACGAGCTGGACCCGCGCGTCGCCGGCGGCGAGCGCCGCGCGCACGTCTTCCGGCAGTTGCGCGAGCGACGCCGCGACGCCGTCGACGAAGCCCGCGACGCGCGCGCTGTCGGGCAAGCGCGCGAGCAGCTTCGCGGCGATGTCGACCGCGAGGCGCGTCGCGCGCGCATCGAGCTCCTTCGCGCGCTGCGCGGCGTCGGCTTGCGCTTGCGCGCGCGCCGTGTCGCGCAGCGCCTGCGCATCGGCGCGCGCCTGTTCGATCAAGCGCTCACGCTCGGCGGCCGCCTGCGCGAGCGCCGCCTTCAATGCGTCGTCGCGCGCCGCGGCGAGCGCCGCGCGCTCGGCATGCACGCGCTCGCGCTCGGCGCGCGCGGCGTCGCGCTCGTGCGTCGCCTCGTCGATCAGCTTGCGCGCGGCGGCCTGGCGCTTCGCGATGATGTCGCTGACGGGACGAAACAGGAAGCGCGACAGCAGCCACACGAGCACGGCGACGTTGATCGCCTGCAACGCGAGCGTGGACCAGTCGATTCGCATCGCCGCCCCCTCGTCACTTGATGAACGGATTCGCGAACAGCAGCAGCAGCGCGACGACGAGGCAGTAGATCGCCATCGTCTCGATCATCGCGAGCCCGACGAACAGCGTGCGCGACACGGTGCCGGACGCATCGGGCTGCCGCGCGATCGCGTCCATCGCCGCGCCGACCGCGCGCCCTTCGGCGAGCGCGGGGCCGATCGCGCCGAACGACACCGCGAGCGCGGCCGCCGCGATGCTGACCACTTCGATGAGATTGTTCATGAGTTCTCCTGCCCGCGCCGCGGCGCGGAAGTTTCGTCACCGGACACGGCCGCGCCGATGAACACCATCGACAGCACCATGAAGATGTACGCCTGCACGGTGCCCGTCAGCAGATCGAGCGCCATCAGCGGAATCGGCACGAACAGACCGGCGAGCGACAGCACGATGCCGATCACGAATACGCCGCTCATCACGTTGCCGAACAGACGCACGATCAGCGAGAACGTGCGCGTCAACTGCTCGACGACGTTGAGCGGGATCATCACCCACGTCGGCTCCGCGAACGTCGCGAGATAGCCGCGCAGGCCGCGCACGCGCACGCCGTAATAGAGCGTCGCGGCGAGCACAACGAGCGCGAGCGCGGCGTCGGTCTCGAGATGCGCGGTCGGCGGCTCGACGCCCGGCACGAGCGACGCGCTGTTCGCGCAGAACACGAGCACGAAGATCGTGCCGATCAGCGCGCGGTAGCGGGCGGGCGGCGTCTGCATCGTGTCGACGATCTGCGCGTCGATCGTCGCGACGAACAGCTCGAGCACGCTCTGCAACCGCGACGGCGCGTCGACGCTCAGCCGCTTGCGCGCGAAGAGCGCGAGCGCGACGAGCACGGCCATGATCCCCCACGTCGCGAGCACGGGCTCCGAGACGCCGACGGGGCCGATCGAGAACATCGGCACGGTCGACAGCGGCGACGCGTTCATCGCCGCGCGCCCGTCAATGCGCCCGCCCAGCGGATCGCGAACGCGCGCGCGACGAACAGCCCCGCCGAGCCGGCGACGAGCGCGTCGACGCCGATGCGCGCGAGCACGACGAGCACCGCGACCGTGAGCGCGATCCGCACCAGCTGCAGCGCGAGCGCCGCGCCCGCGCGGCCTTCGACAAACAGGCGGCTGTTCCAGCCGAGCGACACGAAATGGCACGCGCCCGTCGCGAGTCCGGCGGCAAGCCCGATCGCGATGGCGATGCCGTCGAGCGACACGCGCGCGGTTTCCAGAATTTCACTCATCGCGATCTCCGTCTTGTTGACCTTTCATCCAGCGCCATGCGAGCCAGAAGCCGAGCGCCGCGCCGAGCATCAAGAGCGGCGCGGAGAAGAACACGCGCGACGCGAACGCGCGATCGAGCCAGCGGCCGAGCGCGAGCGCGGCGAGCGTCGGCGCGAGGATCGTCCAGCCGAGCACGCCGACCTGCGCGAGGCGCCTGCCGAGCGACGGCTCCGGATCGCGCGCGCCGCGCGCCGCACGCCGCGCGGCCGTGCGCGCCGCCTGCTCGACGCGGTCGGCGGCCGGGCCGTGCGCGTCGGGCTGCGCGTCGGATCGGGCCGCGCGCCGCGCGCCGGGATCGCCGTCGCGCTTCGCATCGGGCGCGGGCGGCTTCGTCATTCGAGCGTCTCCGGCTTGCGCGGCGCGTGCATGCCGTCCTTCGAATGCTCGGGCCGCAGATACGTGAGCAGCCGCCGCATCGCCCGCGCGTGCAGCCGCGTCTCGTCGACCCGCGCGCGACGTTTCTCGTCGAGCTGCGTCGCGCGCACGCCGCGCACGATCGCGTCGAGTTCGGCGAGCGACTCGCCGAGCACCGCCTCGCGGCACGCGATCTCGATCCGCGCGCCGCGCGTCACGCGCAGCACGCCGCCGTCGAGCGCGGCGTAGTGCATCGCGCCGTCGACGGTGCGCCAGCGCACGACCGACGCACGCAGCAGCGTGACGAAATCGACGTGGCCCGCGCGGATGCCGAACGAACCGCTCGCGTCCTCGGCGCGCAGCGACGCGATCGGCAGATCGTCGACGCACACGCGCGCCGGCGTCGCGATCGTGAGGCGCAGCTCAGCGGACATGCGGCGCTCCCTGCGGTGCGGTGGAAGCCGAATCGCGCTCGGGCGCACGAGCCGTCGCATTCGTCGCGTTCGTCGCGTTCGTCGCGTTCGTCGCATTCGTCGCATTCGTCGCATTCGTCGCATTCGTCGCATTCGTCGCATTCGTCGCATTCGTCGCATTCGTCGCATTCGTCGCGTTCGTCGCGTTCGTCGCGTTCGTCGCGTTCGTCGCGTTCGTCGCGTTCGTCGCGTTCGTCACATTCGTCGCGTTCGTCGCACCGTTCGCGCTCATGGACGACGCGTTGCCCGCTTGGTCGTTTTGCGGCGAGTCTTTCGAGACGCTCGGCGCAGCGCCCGGCGTTTCACCTGCCGCGCCGCCAGCCACGGCAACCGCCGCTCCGCCCGCGCCCGCCACATCCTTCTTGCCCGACCCATTTCCGCCGCCGCCCGCGCCGCCGCCATGCGCGGCCGATGCGCCGCCGCCCGCCCCGCCCGCGCCATCGCGCCGCGCGTCGGCTTCGCGGGCCGCTTCTTCCTTGCGCCGCGCGTCGTCGAGCGTGCCGACCATGTACAGCGAGCTCTCGCGCCAGTCGTCGCAGTCGCCGCGCAGGATCGCGCGGCAGCCGGCGATCGTATCGGCGATCTCGACCGACGCGCCCGCTTGGCCCGTGAACGCCTCGGTCACCGCGAACGGCTGCGTCAGGAAGCGCTGCAGCCGGCGCGCGCGGCCGACGATCCGCCGGTCGTCCGCGCCGAGCTCGTCGATGCCGAGCAGCGCGATCACGTCCTGCAGTTCACGGTAATGCTCGATCACGCGGCGCACCTCGATCGCGACCTCGACATGCTCGTCGCCGACGACGAGCGGATCGAGCAGGATCGACGACGACGCGACCGGATCGATCGCCGGATACATCCCTTCGGCCGCCATCGCGCGCGACAGCACGACCATGCTGTCGACGTGCGCGGCGATCGCGGTGACGGCCGGATCGGTGAAATCGTCGGCGGGCACGTACACGGCCTCGATCGCCGTGACCGCCGCGCCCTCGACCGACGCGATCCGTTCCTGCAATGCGGCGACCTCGCTCGCGAGCGTCGGCTGGTAGCCGACCCGCGACGGCAGCCGCCCGAGCAGCCCCGACACCTCGGCGCCCGCCTGCACGAAGCGAAATACGTTGTCCATCAGGAGCAGCACGTTTTGCGCGCGCTCGTCGCGAAAATATTCGGCGATCGCGAGCGCGGTGAGCGGCACGCGCCAGCGCGCGCCGGGCGGCTCGTTCATCTGCCCGTAGACGAGCACCGTGCGTGCGAGCACGCCGGAGCCGCGCATGTCGAGCAGCATCTCGTGCCCTTCGCGCGAACGCTCGCCAATGCCCGCGAACACCGAGATCCCGCGATAGCGCTCGACCATCGCGTGGATCAGCTCCATCACGAGCACCGTCTTGCCGACGCCCGCGCCGCCGAACATCGCCGCCTTGCCGCCCTGCGCGAGCGGCGCGAGCAGGTCGATCACCTTGATGCCGGTCGCGAACAGCGCGGTCGCGCTCTTCTGCTCGGACAGCGGCGGCGCGCCGCGGTGGATCGGCCGCCGCGCGGCGTCGGGCGCGAGCGCCGCGCCGTCGTCGCCGGGCTCGCCCGTCACGGTCAGCAGGCGGCCGAGCACCGCATCGCCGACCGGCACGCGGATCGGCCCGCCCGTCGCCCGCACGGCGGCGCCGCGCTTGAGCCCGCCCGTCGGGCCAAGCGCGAGCGCGCGCACCGCGGCGTCGCTCAGGTGCGCGTGCACCTCGGCGAGAATCGGCGCCGCGCCGTCGATCGGGATCACGAGCGCGTCGTTCAGCGCGGGCAGCGCGCCGCCGTCGAACGCGACGTCGACGACCGCGCCGCGCACCGCGACGACCCGTCCGTCGCGCGCCGCTTCCGTCGCAGTCGTGCCGTTCGCCGCATGCAGATCCGCCACCGTCGCTCCCGTCTGACTTGTCCGTCGATGGCTTCACCATAACGGCGCACGCCGCATGCCGGCTGATCTCGGTCAACAAACGGGAAATCGCCAGATGAATCCGTGCGCGATGCGATACGCGACGATTGCGCAGCCGTTACGCGATTCGCTCGGCTTCCATTGATGCAAATCAGATTCCGCAGATCTATGCGTCGCTACAGTGGCCGTGTCAGTGATCGTCGACGCATGCCGTCGAAGCGCGCGGCGGGCGACTGTGCCCGCCGCGCGGCTTCGCGCTCGGCCGGCCGCACCGGCTGCCTCGGTTCGTCATGTCGTCGCCCGCGTAGCGCCAGCCGAAGGAAGCCCGATGGATACACGCCATACCCCCGAACCCGGCGCGCCCGCAGCGCCGCCGCCCGCCCACCCGCCCGCGTCGTACGAGCAGGAAAGCCCGTACCGCGTATTCGATTTCGCGAAGGAGGCGGCGCTCGCGAAGCTGACGTCCGGCCTGTCGCCCGCCGCGCTCCAGCTCGCGCTGTCCGACTGGCTGATTCACCTCGCGGCCGCGCCCGGCAAGCGCGCCGAGCTCATGTCGCTCGCGATGAAGCATGCCGCGCTGCTCACCGAGTACCTGCTCGAAGCGACGACCGGGCGCACGCCCGCGGCGCCCGCGCAGCCGTCGCCCGGCGACCGGCGTTTCCGCGCGAACGTGTGGCAGCTCGAGCCGTACCGTTTCTGGCACCAGGCGTTCCTGCTCGCCGAGCAATGGTGGCGCGCGGCGACGCGCGAAGTGCCCGGCGTGTCGCGCCATCACGAGGACGTCGTCGCGTTCTCCGCGCGGCAGATGCTCGACACGTTCGCGCCGGCGAACTATGTCGCGACGAATCCGGAGGTCGCGCAGCGCACCGCGCTGTCGTGCGGCGCGAACCTCGCGCAGGGCGTGTGGAATTATCTGGACGACGTCCGGCGTCAGATGACGAAGCTGCCGCCCGCGGGCGTCGAGCGCTTCCAGGTCGGCAAGGACGTCGCGACGGCGCCCGGCCGCGTCGTGTTCCGCAATCATCTGATCGAGCTGCTGCAGTACGGCCCGGCGACGCCCGACGTCTACGCGGAGCCGGTCCTCATCGTGCCCGCGTGGATCATGAAGTACTACATTCTCGATCTGTCGCCGCACAACTCGCTCATCCGCTATCTGGTCGGCGAGGGGCACACGGTGTTCTGCGTGTCGTGGCGCAACGTCGACGCGAGCGACCGCGATCTGAGCCTCGACGACTACCGCCGGCTCGGCGTGATGGATGCGCTCGACACGATCGGCAAGATCGTGCCCGGCGCGAAGATCCATGCGACCGGTTACTGTCTCGGCGGCACGCTGCTGTCGATCGCGGCCGCGGCGATGGCGAACGCGGGCGACGAGCGCTTCGCGTCGATCACGCTGCTCGCCGCGCAAACGGACTTCACCGAGCCGGGCGAGCTGCAGCTCTTCATCGACGAAAGCGAGATCTACTTCCTCGAAAGCATGATGTGGGAGCGCGGGTTTCTCGGCGCGCACCAGATGGCGGGATCGTTCCAGTTGCTGATGTCGAACGACCTGATCTGGTCGCGCATGATCCACGACTACCTGCTCGGCGAACGCACGCCGATGATCGACCTGATGGCGTGGAACGCCGACTCGACGCGGATGCCGTACCGGATGCATTCCGAGTATCTGCGCCACTTGTTCCTCGACAACGATCTCGCGACGAACCGCTACGTGATCGACGGGCAAACGGTGTCGGTGCACAACATCCGCGCGCCGTTCTTCGTCGTCGGCACCGAGCACGATCACATCGCGCCGTGGCGCTCGGTCTACAAGATCCACTATCTGACCGACAGCGACGTGACGTTCGTGCTGACGGCGGGCGGCCACAACGCGGGCATCGTCAGCGAGCCCGGCCATCCGAAGCGCCATTACCGGATGAAGATCACGACCGCCGACGCGCCGAGCATCTCGCCCGACGAATGGCTCGCCGGCGCGACCGATTGCGAAGGCTCGTGGTGGCCCGCGTGGCATGCGTGGCTCGCCGAGCATTCGAGCGCGCAGCGCGTCGCACCGCCGCGGCTCGGCAAGCCGGGCGCGGAAACGCTCGGCGACGCGCCGGGCACCTACGTGTTCCAGCAATAAGGAGCGCCGCATGGAGCGCGAAATCCTGCAGAACCGTCCGTTCGAATCGCTCGCGATCGGCGACAGCGCGTCGGTCGTGCGCGCCGCGTCGCGCGACGACATCGACCTGTTCGCCGCGATGTCCGGCGACGTCAATCCAGCGCACCTCGACGCGGCGTTCGCCGCGCACGACCTGTTCGGCCACGTCGTCGTCCATGGGATGTGGACGGGCGCGCTCGTGTCCGCGGTGCTCGGCACGAAGCTGCCGGGGCCGGGCACGATCTATCTCGACCAGACGCTCGAGTTTCGGCATCCGGTCGCGCCGGGCGACACGGTCACGGCGACCGTGACCGTCAAGGAGAAGCACCCGGAGAAGCGGATCGTGCTGCTCGACACGCGCTGCACGAACCAGGACGGGCAAGTCGTGCTGCGCGGCACCGCGACCGTGATCGCGCCCGACAAGCCGATCGCGTGGGAGCGCGTGCCGGCGCCGGACGTCGCGGTGCGCCGCCACGACCGCTACGAGACATTCGTGCGCGACGCGCGCGAGCAGCCGCCGCTGCGCACCGCGGTCGTCCATCCGTGCTCGCCGGATGCGATCCGCGCGGCGATCGACGCGCGCGACGAGCACCTGATCGATCCGATCCTGATCGGCCCCGAAGCGAAGATCCGTGCGGCGGCCGAAGCGGCCGGCGTGAATCTCGCGGGCGTGTCGATCGAAGCGGTCGAGCACAGCCATGCGGCCGCCGCGCGCGCGGTCGAGCTGGGCGGCATGGGCCAGGTCGCCGCGCTGATGAAGGGCAGCCTGCATACCGACGAACTGCTCGCCGCGGTCGTCGGCCCGGCGTCGCTGCTGCGCACCGAGCGGCGCATCAGCCACGTCTACGCGATGGACGTGCCCGCGTATCCGAAGCCGCTCCTCATCACCGACGCGGCGATCAACATCGCGCCGACGCTCGAACAGAAGCGCGACATCTGCCAGAACGCGGTCGATCTGCTGCACGTGCTCGGCATCGAGCGGCCGAGCGTCGCGGTGCTCGCAGCGGTCGAGACCGTCAACCCGAAGATGCCGTCGACGCTCGACGCGGCCGCGCTCACCGTGATGGCCGCGCGCGGGCAGATCTCGGGCGCGATCGTCGACGGGCCGCTCGCGTTCGACAACGCCGTGAGCGCGATCGCCGCGCAGTCGAAGGGCATCACATCGCCCGTCGCGGGCCAGGCCGACATCCTGCTCGTGCCCGATCTCGAAGCAGGCAACATGCTCGCGAAGCAGTTGATGTACTTCGCGGGCGCCGACGGCGCGGGCCTCGTGCTCGGCGCGCGGCTGCCCATCATCCTGACGAGCCGCGCGGACAGCCTGCGCGTGCGGATCGCGTCCGCCGCGCTCGCGAAGCTCGTCGCCGAGAGGACGCGCGCCGGCGCGCTCGCATCATGAGCGAGCCGCTGCTGCTGACGTTCAACGCCGGTTCGTCGACGCTGAAGATCGGCCTCTACAGCGTCGCGAACGGCGAGCCCGCGCCGCTCGGACGCGGCAAGATCGACTTCAACCGGACGCCGTTGCAGTTCGAATACTCGAGCGGCGGCGACGCGCGCACCGTTGCGCTCGCCGCGCCCGTCACCGACGACCTGCACGAAGTGCTCGACGAAGCGCTCAACTGGATCGCGTCGCATCTGTCGCTGCACGAGCTGGTGTCGGTCGGCCATCGCGTCGTGCATGGCGGCGACGCGTTCGACGGGCCGGTCACCCTCGACGATCGTACGCTCGACGCAATTACCGCGCTCGTGCCGCTCGCGCCGCTGCATCAGCCGCAAAGCGTGCGCCTGATTCGCGCGCTGCGTCATCTGCGTCCGCATCTGCCGCAGGTCGCGTCGTTCGACACCGCGTTCCATCGGACGCAGTCCGATCTCGTGCGGCGCTTCGCGCTGCCACGCGCGCTGTTCGACGAAGGCGTCAAGCGCTACGGTTTTCATGGGCTGTCTTACCGATATGTCGCCGGACAGCTGCGCGAACGGCATCCGGCGCTCGCGCGCGGCAAGGTCGTCGCCGCGCACCTCGGCAGCGGCGCGAGCCTGTGCGCGCTCGACGCCGGCGTGAGCCGCGACACGAGCATGGGCTTCTCGACGCTCGACGGGATTCCGATGGCGACGCGCTGCGGCGCGCTCGACGCGGGCGTCGTGCTGCATCTTCAAAAGATGCTCGGCTATTCGGTCGATGCGGTCGAGCAGATGCTGTATCACCGCTCCGGCTTGCTCGGTGTATCCGGCGTGAGCGGCGACGCGCGCGTGCTGCTCGCCAATCGTTCGGACGGCGCGCGCGACGCGCTCGAGCTGTTCGCGTTCCGGATCGCCGGCGAGACCGCGCGGCTTGCGGCGACGCTCGGCGGCCTCGACGCGCTCGTGTTCACCGCGGGCATCGGCGAGCATCAGCCCGAAACGCGCGCCGCGGTGTGCGAGCGGCTGCGCTGGCTCGGCGTCGAGCTCGATGCCGACGCGAACGCGCGCAACGCGGAGATCGTCAGCCGCGATGCGAGCCGCATCGCGGTGCTCGTCGTGCCGACCGACGAGGAACAGGTGATCGCGCGGGATGCGGCGTCGGTCCTGCATGTGTGAGCGCGTGGACCGGTTGGGCGGTTCTTCGGGTTCTTCGGGTCGCCCTTCCGTGCGATGTGCATCATTGCGGAGCGGAATGCGCGGCTCGTCTGCCTGATCCGCATCGCGTGACGCGCTGCGTTGCGCGTCACGCTGCGGTGCCGGGCGGCGTCTCGGCGATCGGGCGTTGCCGGGCTTTCGAACGAGCGCACGAGCAATCGCCCGGCGCAACCGACACCGGCATCTCCGCAGGCTGCGCCGCATGTTGCCGATCGGTCCTCTAGCGCCCCTGCGAGCGACCGCATGCGCGTGACCGGCGGAATCGGGCGCGGAGCCGAATCACAAGATGCGGTCCAGACGAAGACGCCGAAAGGGAGCCGGGCGTGCAGGCGTCAGGCCTCGACTGTCCCCGGCAATTCGCGATAGATCCGCTCGACATCGTCCTTCGTGCACAGCGCGGTGCCCGCACTCCGCAGCGACGCCGACGCGGCGGCGAGCGCGTAACGCGACGCATCGGCGACGCTCGCGCCGCGATTGAGCGCGTCGACGAGCCCCGCGACGAAGCTGTCGCCCGCACCGATCGCGCTGCGCACCGCAACGCGCACGCCCGGCAGCCGCACCGCGTCGTCGCGCGATACGACGAGCGCGCCAGCGTCGCCGAGCGTCAGCGCGACGATCTGCGCGCGACCGCTGTCGACGATCGCGCGCGCGGCCGCGAGGCGCTCGGCGTCGTCGTCGAGCGGCAGCCCGGTCAGCGCGCGCAGTTCGCCCAGGCTCGGCTTGACCAGATAAACGCCCGCGTCGAGCGCCGCCGCGAGCGCCGGTCCCGACGTATCGACGACCGTCCGCACGCCGCGCGCGTTCGCGAGCCGCACGAGGCGGCCGTAGCAATCGTCCGGCATCCCGGGCGGCAGGCTGCCGCTCATCACCAGAAAGCGCGACGCGTCGGCGAGCCGCGCGAGCGCGTCGATGCAGCGCGGCCATTCGTCGGGCGCGAGCGTCGGCCCCGGCAGCACGAAGCGGAACTCGCGCCCCGTCGACGTTTCGAGCACCGAAAAGTTTTCTCGCGTTTCGTCAGCGACGTCGATGCCGCTCGTGCGCATCCGCTCGTCGGCGAGCAGGCCGCGCAGCGCGCGACCGGTATCGCCGCCCGCGAGATAGAGCGCCGCGCAATCGGCGCCGAGGCGCGTCAGCACGCGCGCGACGTTGATCCCGCCGCCGCCCGGATCGCGCCGCGCGGCTCCGCAGCGCAGCTTGCGGGTATCGGTCACGCGGTCGACGGACGTCGCGACGTCGACCGCGGGATTCGGCGTGATGGTGACGATTTCGGTCATCGTGCAAAAAAGTTCATAACGGAAAGGAAACGAGAAGATCGAGCGCGCGGCGACGGAAGTCGTGCGCCGCATCGCACCTGTTCGAGTTGGCGCCGAACTGTCCGCACCGGCGCGTGTCCACGGCCGTTGGCCGTTGGCCGTTGGCCGTTGGCCGTTGGCCGTTGGCCGTTGGCCGTTGGCCGTTGGCCGTTGGCCGTTGGCCGTTGGCCGCTTGCCGTTGGCCGCTTGCCGTTGGCCGCTTGCCGTTGGCCGCTTGCCGTTGGCCGCTTGCCGTTGGCCGCTTGCCGTTGGCCGCTTGCCGTTGGCCGCTTGCCGTTGGCCGCTTGCCGCTTGCCGCTTGCCGCTTGCCGCTTGCCGCTTGCCGCTTGCCGCTTGCCGCTTGCCGCTTGCCGCTTGCCGCTTGCCGCTTGCCGCTTGCCGCTTGCCGCTTGCCGCTTGCCGCTTGCCGCTTGCCGCTTGCCGCTTGCCGCTTGCCGCTTGCCGCTTGCCGCTTGCCGCTTGCCGCTTGCCGCTTGCCGGCAATCAGTGTCGAACGCCGTGCGGGCGACGCGCAAGCGCCGCTCGCACAGCCCACACCTACGCGACGGTCAGATGATCGACGACCTCGCGCACGCCCTTGACCGACCATGCTGCGCCGCACGCCGCGCGCCGCTCGACGAGCGAATCGACGATACCGGACAGCGTGACGACGCCATCGCACTCGTCGACGTCGATATGTGTGGCCTCGCGCTGCGCGCGCCGCGCGAGCGCATCCGCGACGCGCGCGCGTACGGTCTCGCACGCGTCGTGCAAGTGCACGTCGATCCGGTTGACGACGCCGATCACGCCGCGCATCCGGCTCACGACCGTTTCGGCCGCCTGCCGCTGATAGCCGAAGTCGACTTCGCCCGTGAGCGTCACGCAGCCCTCGTCGACGTCGACGTGAATCTCCTGCCCCGCAAGCCCTTCCTGCCACGCGAGCGCCGACACGATCGCGGCGGCGAGCACTTCGTCGTCACGAGGCGATTCGCTCGGCAGCACCTTCAACTCGAGCACGAGCGCCCGCGCGCCGGCGATGCGCTGCGCAGCCTTCTGTGCCGCGTATTTCTGCGCCCAGCTCGGCACGAAGCCGCGCAGCGTCACGATGCGGTCATGCACCGACACGTCGATCTGCCGCGCATCCAGCGACGGATCCCAATACAGTTCCTGTTCGACATCTTGCCTGAGCGCAGCATCGGATTTCATCGTCGTCTCCTCGCCGACCGGTTTCGATAAGTGCCCGCCCGCAGCGAAAAAACGCGCGGCGGCGCATGCAACCCAGCATCGCGCATTGCGCGGCGCGGACCTTGATGCGCGTCAACGAAGGAAAAATGACAGACGAATGCACAGCGGGCGGCGCAATCGGCCGACGCTCGGTGCGGCACGGAAAGATCCGGTTCTCGTCGGTTTCGGCGGCCTGCCGCTCGTGGCCGGACACGCGGGAAGCCGACGAAACCCGCGAGGAAAAACGAAAAAACACGAAAATCGCGAGGAACGCTGTGCGTCGCGACGAATCTCGCCCGTCACGTCACGTCACGTCACGTCACGTCACGTCACGTCACGTCACGTCACGTCACGTCACGTCACGTCCCGCCCCGTCGGCGCCGAGCCGCGCGTCACGCCAGATAGAACGCGTCCGGCAGCAAGTCGCCCGCATTCGTCACGCGCACGTCGCCCTTCATGTTCGTCAGCACGACTTCGAGCATCGGCTTGCCGAGCTCGATCATCACCTGCCGGCACGCGCCGCAGGGCGCGATCGGCCCGTCCGTCTCGCCGACGACCGCAATCGTCGCGAACTCGCCCGGCCGATAGCCGGCCGCGAGCGCCGAGAACAACGCGGTGCGCTCCGCACAATTGCACAGCCCGTACGACGCGTTCTCGACGTTGCAGCCGTGGAAAATCCTGCCGTCCTTCGTCGCGAGCGCCGCGCCGACCTTGAAGTTCGAATATGGCGCGTAGGCCTTTTCGCGCGCGGCCTTTGCGGCTTCGATCAATGCGTTGTGCTTCATGTCGTGTTTTACCTCGTTCGTTGATTCGATGTTCCGTGCTTCGGTTCTCGTGCTGCGACTGCGCGTCGCGCCTCGATTGTCGAGCGATGAACTATGAGCGATGCGCCTTGCGCGAGCGTCGCACGTCGCGACGTCCGTCGACCACGTCACGGATACGGCAAGCTGCGCGCGGCTCCGCACGGCGCGATCCGGGCGGCAGCGGGATCGACGTCGCGCGCGCTCACGCGTTTCGCCGCCGGTTGCATCCGATGCCTTCGACGCGCTCGATGCGTCCGATGCGTCCGACACGCTCGCTCAGTCGATCACCGCATAGACGACGCGCGTCTGCGCAGGCTGCCCCGCGCCGATCCGATAGGCGCGCCGCACGGCGTCGGCGGCCCGCTTTGCCGCATCGGCGTCGCGTGCGTGAACGAGCGCGAGCGGCTGCCCCGCATCGATGCGCGCGCCCAGCCCCGCGAGCGCGGACAGCCCGACCGCGTAATCGAGCGCGTCGCCGATCTTCGCACGCCCGCCGCCCAAGCCGACGACCGCAAGCCCGAGCGCGCGCGCGTCGATCCGCTCGATCCAGCCGGCGCGCTCGGCGGGAACGGGCACGACGACCGCCGCGCGCGGCAGATGCCGATCGGGCTGCTCGATCAGATCGGCCGGCCCGCCGAGCGCCGCGACCATCCGCGCGAAGCGCTCGGCGGCCGCGCCCGATTCGAGCGCGGCGCGCAATCGCCGGCGCGCATCGTCGGCGTTCGCGGCGAGGCCGCCCATCGTCAGCATCTGCGACGCTAGCGCGAAGCTGACCTCGTGCAGCCGCGCGGGGCGCGCCGCGCCCGTCAGATAGTCGATCGCGCAGCGCACCTCGATCGCGTTGCCCGCGCACGGCGCGAGCGCCTCGTTCATGTCGGTCAGCGTCGCGGCCGTCTTCATCCCCGCGCCATTGCCGACGTCGACGATGCTGCGCGCGAGCTCGGCCGACTGCTCGACGGTCGGCATGAACGCGCCGGAGCCGACCTTCACGTCCATCGCGAGCGCGTCGACGCCCGCCGCGAGCTTCTTCGACAGGATCGACGCGGTGATCAGCGAGATCGACTCGACGGTCGCCGTCACGTCGCGCACCGCGTAGATCCGCTTGTCGGCGGGCGCGAGCTGCGCGGTCTGGCCGACGATCGCGACGCCGGCGTCGCGCACGACGCGGCGCAGCGTGTCGACGGACGGCGCGACGTCGTAGCCCGGAATCGCTTCGAGCTTGTCGAGCGTGCCGCCCGTGTGGCCGAGCCCGCGGCCCGAGATCATCGGCACGTAGCCGCCGCACGCGGCGACCATCGGCCCGATCAGGAGCGACGTCAGATCGCCGACGCCGCCCGTCGAATGCTTGTCGACGACGGGGCCGTTCAGGCGCTCGCCGCGCCAGTCGAGCACCTCGCCGGAATCGCGCTGCGCGAGCGTCAGCGCGATCCGCGCGGGCAGCGGCAGCTCGTTGAAATAGACCGCCATCGCGAACGCTGCGATCTGCCCTTCGGTCACGTCGCCCGTCGTCACCCCGCGCACGAAACGCTCGACGTCGGCCGCGTCGAGCGGCTCGCGGTCGCGTACCTTGCGGATGAATTCCTGCGGAAGGAAGGTCATGGATTGCGTAAATGTTCGATTTTTAAAAGCACAAATACATCCCGGATAGCAATATGTCCCGCTATGCGCCCCGACGGTCAATCCCTTGCCGAGACCGAACGGCCGGGCGGAAATCTCATGAAGAGGGACGCTATCACGGACGCGCAATCCGCACACGAAGCCCTGACGCACCGCGAAGGCTCGATCGATTCGGCAACACGGGCCCGCGATGAAATGGATCGAGGATCCGGCTGCACGGACGCTTCACATTCGACGAACGGACGCGATTGCCGGGCTTCGCCCGCATCGTGCACGACAGACCCAAGCGTATTGGCCGCATCGCCGGACGGCTTGCTGACGAGATGCTACGGATTCCTGTTGGCGAACGCGATCGCATCGGTCCGGCTACGGAAGCGCTGGATCGGCATGACGCGCATCCCAGCCTTGGCCATCGCTTTCTGTCCCCGGTTTCGATCGAGTTCGAGCTTCACGTTATCAGGGTATGCACCGCCAAATCGGCACGAAGCGGCGAAGGTCCGAGCGAATCGCTCCGACGCCGACGGATTCCCGCAAGCGTACCGTTCGATACGGCGCACGGCGGCGTATCGACATGTCGAGCTCGACAGACAGCGGATCGACGCATATCGCCAGATAGCCGGGAGATTGGGCGTATCACTCTAACCGGGAATCTCCCGGTTAAGGAAACAATGCTCACGGTCGT
The DNA here is from genome assembly GCF_001523835.1 of Burkholderia sp. ABCPW 14. Classification (NCBI taxonomy): domain Bacteria; kingdom Pseudomonadati; phylum Pseudomonadota; class Betaproteobacteria; order Burkholderiales; family Burkholderiaceae; genus Burkholderia; species Burkholderia sp. ABCPW 14. The sequence continues at coordinate 204,656 of NZ_LOVS01000006.1, forward strand.
TAAGAGGGCTAAAGACAGGAGGTCAATATGCTCTACGCCATCTTGACGCCGAAAGCGGAAACGCCGCTGGGCTACTACGATTCGCCGGTGACGCCGACACCCGAAGACATGGCCGACCATCTCGCCAAGGCGATGGGATTTGACGATCGCGAAGATTGGATGAGGACGTATGGGGTCGAGAAGCTCGGCTATGCGCCGGTTCACTAACGTTGTCAGCGCGCGAAGCGGCCGTTCGCGGCGGCACGTGCCGCCGCGCATCGCTCAATAAGCGCCCCGCGCCGCCCCCGCCCGATGCCCGAGCGTCTCGAGCAGATTGCCGAGCAGCCCCGACGCGCCGAAGCGGAACGTCGCGCTCGTCAGATAGCCGGACCCGAGTTCGCGCTCGGCGAGCGACAGATACTGCGCCGCATCCTGCGCGGTGCGCACGCCGCCCGCCGCCTTGAAGCCGATCGTGCGCCCGCCTTCGCGGATCGTCGCGAGCATCACGGCCGACGCGTCGAGCGTCGCGTTCGTCGCGACCTTGCCCGTCGACGTCTTCAGAAAATCCGCGCCCGCCTCGATTGCGATCTCGCTCGCCTTGCGGATCGCCGCCGAGCCGCGCAGTTCGCCCGTCTCGAGGATCACCTTCAGGCACTGGCCGCCCGCCGCCGCGCGGCATTGCGCGACGAGCTCGCGCCCGACCCGCTCGTCGCCCGCCAGCAGCGCGCGATATGGGAACACGACGTCAATTTCGTCCGCGCCGAGCGCGACCGCGTCGGCCGTCTCGCGCGCCGCCGCGTCAGGATCGGCCGCGCCATGCGGAAAATTCGTGACGGTCGCCACCGGCAGCACGAGCCCGCGCGCGGCGAGCGCCGCGTGCGCGACGCCGACCAAGCGCGGATACACGCACAACGCGGCGGGCGTGCCAACCGGCGTGTCGGCCGACACGGCGAGCGCGGCGATCTTCTCGTCGGTGTCGTCGTCGTTGAGCGACGTGAGGTCGATCAGATGCAGCGCCTTCAGCGCCGCCTCGGTCAATTGGTTGCGATTCAGCGAAAGCTCCATGCGAGCACCTCGTTCAGGAAAGGGACAGGAACAGGCCGGCGATCGTCGCGCTCATCAGGTTCGATAGCGTCGCGGCCGCGAGCGCGCGCATTCCGTAGCGCGCGACATCGGAACGCAGGTCCGGCTCGACCGCGGTGAAGCCCCCCGTCAGGATCGCGATCGACGAGAAGTTCGCGAAGCCGCACAGCGCGAACGACACGATCGCGATCGTCTTCGGCGCGAGCACGGGCAGCCCGGCTGCGGCAACCTGCGCCGCGTCCTTCAGATAAGGCGACAGCGCGCCGTACGCGACGAACTCGTTCAGGATCAGCTTCTGGCCGATGAAGCTGCCGGCCACCGACGCATCCTGCCACGGCACGCCGATCAGCCACGCGAGCGGCGAGAACAGCGCGCCGAGCAGCGATTGCAGCGTGACGCCGGCAAAGCCGAGCCAGCCGGCGACAAGGCCGACCATCGCGTTCAGGAGCGCAATCAGCCCGATGAACGCGATCAGCATCGTACCGACGTTCACGGCGATCCGCATCCCGACGCCCGCGCCGGACGCCGCCGCCTCGATCACATTCGCCGCGCGCTTCTCGTCGAACTCGAGCGATTCGACGACGACGCGGGAAGGCTCCGTCGTCGGGCACAGCATCTTGCCGAACAAAAGGCCGCCCGGGATCGCCATGAACGACGCGGCGAGCAGGTACTCCATCTTCACGCCGAGCCCCGCATAGCCGGCGAGCACCGAGCCCGCGACCGACGCCATGCCGCTCGACATCACCGCGAACACTTCGGTTCCGTTCATCCGCCGGATGAACGGCTTCACGAACGCGGGCATCTCGCTCTGGCCGAGGAAGATCGTCGCGACGGCCGAGCACGCTTCGATGCGGCTCACGCCGAGCAGCTTCGCCATCGCGGTGCCGACGATCGCGATCAGCCACTTCATCACGCCGATGTAGTACAGCACCGCGATCAGCGACGTGACGAACACGATCATCGGCAGCACGCGCAGCGCGAACGCGAATCCGCTGTCGCCGAAGAGCGCGAACATCTTGTCGCCCACGAGGCCGGCGAACAGGAACGCGACGCCGTGCTGGCCCATCTCGAGCACGCTGTTGACGGCGTGCGCGGTCGCCGCGAGCGCGTTGCGGCCGATCGGCACGAACAGCACGAGCGCGCCGATCACGAGCTGCGTCGCGAGCGCCGTGACGACGGTGCGGGTGCTGATCGCCCGCCTGTTGATCGACAGTGCATAACCGACGCCGAGCAATACCACGATGCCACACAAGCTGCGCAAGATGTCCACGAACGTACCTCGGGTGATGGGATGAAAAGCCGCCGCCGTTGCCGGCGCGGCCGGACCGACTCGCCGGCCGGCTCGACCGGACGGACGAGTCCGTCCATTCGTCGGACGAGAACATAACGTGCGCGGACCGCGAACGCCAGTGGTCGGATCGATCGGGGAACGAAAGAGGTACGGACGCAAGCGCCGTGCGTGGTTTGAGTTGTCAGCGGGATTTTGGCGAGGTAAGCGCTCAGCGGCGCCGGAGCGACGGCGCTGGCCCGCCGGCGCGAGGAAAGGCGTGAAGCGTTCGAGCGCGCCGCGACGCCGCGCATGCGGCGACGGGCGGAGCGCCGCGAAGTCGCCTGTTTGTCGGTTCGCCCGTTCGCCCGTTCGCCCGTTCGCTCGTTCGCCCGTTCGCCCGTTCGCCCGTTCGCTCGTTCGCCCGTTCGCCCGTTCGCCCGTTCGCCCGTTCGCCCGTTCGCCCGTTCGCTCGTTCGCTCGTTCGCTCGTTCGCTCGTTCGCTCGTTCGCCCGTTCGCCCGTTCGCCCGTTCGCTCGTTCGCTCGTTCGCCCGTTCGCCCGTTCGCCCGTTCGCCCGTGCCGTCGCGGCATCCGCTGCCGCGACGGCGTCGGCGCGCCCGCCTGCAATCGATGGTCGAAGCCGGTCAATCGCGAACGCGCATCGAAGCAAGCAAACGCCGCACATGCGCCTCGGCAATGCGCCGTCCCGACGTTCTTGCGACGCTCGCGCGACGCGCTTCGTCCGGCGTGCTCACCGCGCCCCGCTCACCGCTTCGCGAGAAACGGCAACGTGCCGAGCAGCACCTGCCGGCAATTGCGCACCATCTTCTCCTCGGGATCGCGATAGCCGGTCAGCAGCCACGCCGCGCCGACGTTCGTCATCGCGCCGACGAGCGCGAGCCCGATGATCCGCTGGTCCGCGCGCTCGACGGCGTCCTCGCTCACCGGCCCGACGAGCGCAACGATCATCTTGCCGAACTCGAGCAGATTGCGCTGATAGGTCGCATCGGTCTCGGCACTCACGCCCATCACTTCGAGCAGCAGCACGCGCGCCGCGCAGGTGTCGCGCAGGAATGCGAAGAATGCGGCGAGCCCCGCGTCGATCCGCGCTTCGAGCCCTTCGTGCGCGTCGTCGAGTGCGTCGATCGCCTGCTTCACCGACGCGCGCAACTGCTCCGCATGATGCTGGTAGGTGCAGCGCAGCAATTCGTCGGCACTGTCGAACGCCGCATAGAAGTAGCGGTCGTTGAGCTTCGCCTCCTGGCAGATCGCGCGCACGGTCGCCTTGCGAAAGCCGGCCGTCCCGAAGATGCGCGTGCCCGCGCGGATCAGCGCGTCGCGCCGCTCCGCCGCCCGCGCCTCGGGCGACACCCCGCCGTAGGGACGGCCCTTCTTGTCGAGTTCGAGTATGTTCTCCATTTCGCTATTTGACATCAGACAATGTCAAAATTAAAGTGGTGACGACCAACACCACATTAAAAGCTGACACAAGTCAAATGGAGACACCCATAGGGAGGGCCGTCCGATGAGGCATTTTTCCGGCAAGGTGGCGGCAATCACCGGCGCGGGTTCCGGCATGGGACGCAGCCTGGCCGTCGAGCTGGCGCGGCGCGGCTGCCATCTCGCGCTCAGCGACGTCAACGAAAGCAGCCTCGCGCAGACCGCCGCGTTCTGCGCGGCGCATGGCGTGAAGATCACGTCGCAGCGGCTCGACGTGTCGTCGCGCAATGCGGTGTTCGACTGGGCGCGCGCGACGCGCGAAGCGCACGGCAAGGTCAACCTGGTCTTCAACAACGCGGGCGTGTCGCTCGCGGCGCCCGCCGAGACGGCGCGGATCGAAGATTTCGAATGGATCATGGGGATCAACTTCTGGGGCGTCGTACACGGCACCCAGGCGTTCCTGCCGTATCTGCGCGAATCGGGCGACGGCCACGTGATCAACACGTCGAGCCTGTTCGGCCTCGTCGCGATGCCGACGCAAAGCGCGTACAACGCGACGAAGTTCGCGGTGCGCGGCTTCACCGAAGCGCTCAGGATGGAGCTCGAGCTCGAAGGCGCGCCCGTCGGCGTGACCTGCGTGCATCCGGGCGGCGTCGCGACCAACATCGCGACCGCGTCGCGGATCGATTCGAGCATCGCGACGCTGACCGGTCAGGACATCGAAACGCATCGCCGCGCAGCGAACCGGCTCATCAACGTGACGACGCCCGAATCGGCCGCGCGCCAGATCATCGCGGGCGTCGAGCGCAATGCGCGGCGCGTGCTCGTCGGCGCCGACGCGCGCCGCGTCGACAAGCTCGCGCGCCTGTTCGGCTCCGCATACCAGGTCTTCGTGCTGCGCTTCGTTCGCAAGTCGCGCGAACGCAACCTCGCGCGCCAGCGCGGCGCGGCGCAGCCTGCCCCCTCTTCCTCCATCAGCAAGGACCCCGCATGAGCTCGACGACAGACTGGAACGCCGCCCGCTCGCTGAACGATCGCGCGCCGCATGCGGCGACGGGCGGCGACGCCCGCGCCGCGACCGACTTCGACGTGCTGATCGTCGGCGCCGGGCTATCCGGCGTCGGCGCCGCGTACTACCTGCGCGAGCGCTGTCCGGACGCGAAGTTCGCGATCCTCGAAAGCCGCGCGACGATGGGCGGCACGTGGGACCTGTTCCGCTACCCCGGCGTCCGTTCGGATTCCGACATGTTCACGCTCGGCTTCAGCTTTCGGCCGTGGCACAGCGACAAGGCGATCTCGGACGGGCAGACGATCCTCGGCTACATCCAGGACACCGCGCGCGCGTTCGGCATCGACAAGACGATCCGCTTCAACCACAAGGTGACGGCCGCGAGCTGGGATTCGACGAGCGCGCGCTGGACCGTACGCGTGCAGCGCACGAGCGACACGCATCACGAAGAAGCCGTCTACACGTGCCGCTTCCTCTACATGTGCAGCGGCTACTACGACTATGACGAAGGCCACGCGCCCAAATGGCCCGACATGGATGCGTACCAGGGCCGCGTCGTCCATCCGCAGCGCTGGCCGGGCGATCTCGACTACAAGGACAAGCGCGTCGTCGTGATCGGCAGCGGCGCGACCGCGGTGACGCTCGTGCCGTCGATGGCGGGCGACGCGCGCCACGTGACGATGCTGCAGCGCTCGCCGACCTACATCGTGTCGCTGCCCGCGCGCGACGCGATCGCGAACGCGCTGCGCCGATGGCTGCCGTCGGGGCTCGCGCACCGGCTCGTGCGACTGAAGAACGTACTGCTGACGATGTACTTCTACAACCTCGCGCGCCGCCGACCGGATGCGACGAAGAAGTTCATCATCCGCGCGGCGGGCAAGCAGCTCGGCCCGCAGTTCGACGTCAACAAGCATCTGACGCCGCGCTACAAGCCGTGGGACCAGCGCGTCTGCCTCGTGCCGAACGGCGATCTCTTCAAGGCGATCCGCTCGGGCAGCGCGTCGATCGTCACCGACGAGATCGAGCGCTTCACGCCGACCGGCCTGCGCCTGAAGAGCGGCCAGCGCCTCGACGCGGACGTGATCGTCACCGCGACGGGCCTCAAGCTGAAGATGCTGGGCGGCGCGGCCGTGACGGTCGACGGACGCCCCGTCGATCTGTCGCAGACCGTGTCGTACAAGGGAATGATGTATAGCGGCGTGCCGAACCTCGCGTCGTCGTTCGGCTACACGAACGCGTCGTGGACGCTGAAGGCCGAGCTGATCGCGCAATACGCGTGTCGCCTGCTCGACCACATGCGCACGCACGGCTACGACGTCTGCGTGCCGAGGCTCGCACCCGACAGCATGGAGCTCGAACCCGCCGTCGACCTGACGTCGGGCTATATCCAGCGCGCCGCCGGCGTGCTGCCGAAGCAGGGCACGAAAAAGCCGTGGAAGTCCTACCAGAACTACGCGCGCGATTTCGCCACATTCAGGTTCGGCACGCTTGCCGACGGCGCGATGCAGTTCGAACGCCGCCGCCCGGCGCTCGCCGAACGTGACGACACCCGTCAGCCCGCCTACGAAGGAAGGTGATCCCAATGATAATCAAGCTGTTCCACTTTCTCGTTTACGCGACCCTCGCGCTCGTTGCATTCACGCTGTTCACGTCGCACCGCATCAAGAAGATGTTCCCGCCCGAAGGCAAGTTCGTCGACGTCGGCGCGGACCGCCTGCACTACGTCGAATACGGCGAAGGTCCGCCGATCGTGTTCGTGCATGGCCTCTGCGGCCAGTTGCGCAATTTCGCGTACCTGGACCTGCAGCGGCTCGCGAAGTCGCATCGCGTGATCCTCGTCGATCGCCCCGGTTCCGGCCGCTCGACGCGTGGCCCGCGCTCGACCGCGAACGTCTATGCGCAGGCACGCACGATCGCGATGTTCATCGCGACGCTCGGCCTCGACAAGCCGGTCGTCGTCGGCCACTCGCTCGGCGGCGCGATCTCGCTCGCGCTCGGGCTCAACCATCCGCAGAGCGTGAGCCGCATCGCGCTGATCGCCCCGCTCACGCACACCGAAACCGAGCCGCCCGGCCCGTTCCGCGGCCTCGCGCTGCGCTCGTCGCTCATGCGCCGCTTCGCATCGTTCACGCTTGGCATTCCGGTTTCGATACTGCAAAGCCGCAAGGCGATCGAACTGATCTTCGCGCCGGAAACGGTGCCGCACGACTTCGGCGTGAAGGGCGGCGGCCTGATGGGGCTGCGGCCGCACGCGTTCTATTCGGCGTCGTCGGACCTCGTCGCGGCGCCGGAGGACCTGCCCGACATGGAAAGCCGCTACGCGTCGCTTACCGTGCCCGTCGACATGCTGTACGGCCGCGGCGACCAGATCCTCAACTGGCAGCGTCACGGCGAGGCGCTGAAGAAGCGGCTCGACGCGGTCAACCTGAAGGTCGTCGACGGCGGGCACATGCTGCCCGTCACGCAGCCCGCGCAAACGACCGACTGGCTGCTCGAAGTCGCCGGGACCCCGGTGTCCGCCGAGCCCAAGCGCGTGACGGAAAGCGCGGAAAGCTGAGCCGACGGCTTGCGACGGACGGCATCGCTAGCGGCGTGCGATTGCGCCGCGAAGCCGTCCGATTTGCGCGATGCGCGCCGCCTTTCGTGCGGCGCGTTTTTTTATTGTGCGCACCATTATTCACGCCTGCTGAACGAACACACTCGCGATTCGTTGCATACGCAACGAATCGGTCACGCCGCCGTAAGCTCGCGCTTCGCGACATCGACGGCCCTCCGGATCGAGATCCATAGATCCGCGCCGGCTTGCCGCGCGCTGCGTCCCGACTGACCGGCCCTGTCGCGCGCTCGCGCCCGCGACGCCATCGCATCGCATCGCAAGCATGCGGCCATGCGCGGTCAGCGCATCGGTCATCGACCGGCACTGCAATGACGTTGAAAGATCGGGGCGCGAATCCGTGCTCGACGGTCGCGATATTCCGAAGTAAAAATCTCCGATCGAATCAACCGACGCAAAATGTGCGCGGCGCGCCGTTCATGACGGGCCGGCGTGCGACGGCCGAATCGCCGGCCGTCGCCGGATCGACCTCGGGAATGACCTCGGGAATGCCCTTGTGCGACGCCCGAATGCTCAAGAAAATGCCGCCTTGCACGATAACCCGCATAACCGTCGCACCCGCGTGAGCCGGCAACCCGCGCAACGCGACGAACGAAACGGCGGTTCGATCGGACAGCGCCCGGAAGCGGGACGCCGCCGATCCACCGCCCGACAGCCCCCGACGCCATGCGCAAGCGCTCGACCTCCTTCACGATTCGTTACCTGCAGCCCTGGATGCAGGGTCTGATGTCGCCGACGGGCGTAATCGTTTGCGGCGCGCTGCTGCTCACGCTGATCTGGCTGTTTTGCGCACGCGTGCTGTACGAGTCGCGCAAGGACGCCTACCAGCGTGCGACCGAAAACGCGAACAACCTCGTGCTGCTGCTCGAACGCGACATCGCGCGCAACATCGAGCTCTACGACCTGTCGCTTCAGGCCGTCGTCGACGGCGTCAACGATCCGCGCATCATGGCCCTCGACCCCGCGATTCGCAGCAAGGTGCTGTTCGACCGCGCGGCGACCGGCAAGTATCTCGGCACGATCTACGTGATGAACGCGCGCGGCGACATCGTGCTCGATTCGCATTTCCCGAAGCCGCCGCCCGTCGCGAACTTCGCGTATCGCGACTACTTCGTCTATCAGCGCGACCACCCGGCGGGCGGCCTCTACATCAGCGAGCCGTACGCGGCGCGCTTGCGGCACGGCGCGCTGACGATCGCGTTGAGCCGGCGCATCACACGGCCCGACGGTTCGTTCGGCGGCATCGTCGCCGGCACGCTCAGCATCGACTACTTTCGTGCGCTGCTCGACGGCCTGTCGGTCGGCCCCGACGGCACCGCAGCAATCTTCGAGACCAACGGGCTGATGATCTCGCGGCTGCCGTTCGACACGAACATGGTCGGGCGCAGCATCGCCAATTCGGAGCTCTACGCGAACGCGACGGCGCACGACGAAGGCGCGTTCACCGGCGTCGCGTCGATCGACGGCGTGCGCCGCCTCTACGTGTACAAGCGGCTGCCCGGTCTGCCGATCGTGGTCGACGTGTCGCCCGCCGAGCGTCACGTGTTCGCCCAATGGCACATCCGCGCGCGGCGGCTCGGCATGCTGATGCTCGTGTTCGGCGTCGTGATCGTCACCGGTACCGCGCTGCTGTCGCGCGAGCTGCGCTGGCGGCGGCACGCTGAACTGCGCCTGCAGCGCCTCGCGCGCACCGACGCGCTGACGGGTCTCGGCAACCGCCGCGCGTTCGACGAGAACCTGCGCCGCGAATGGGCGCGCGCGCTGCGCTCCAGCCGGCCGCTGTCGCTGCTGTTCGTCGACATCGATCAGTTCAAGAATTACAACGACTGCTACGGCCATCAGGCGGGCGACGAAGTGCTGCGCGAAGTCGCCCTCTGCCTCGCGCTGAACGTGCGCCGCGCGGCCGACGACGTTTCGCGCTACGGCGGCGAGGAGTTCGTGATCACACTGCCGGACACCGATGCGAAGAGCGCATCCGCGATCGCCGAACACCTCCGCCGCGCCGTCTACGATCTCGATATCGAGCACGAAACGAGCCCGTACCGGCGCGTGACCGTCAGCATCGGACTCGTGACATCGCACGCGAACGCCGCGCATTCCGACACGGCGCTCGTCAAGATGGCCGACGCCGCGCTGTACCAGGCGAAGTCGACGGGCCGCAACCGCGTTTGCGACGCGCAGCACGCGTAGCGAGCGCCCGCGCTTCGGTCCGCCGGCGCAGCCCCGGCGCACGCGCGCCGCCGCGCCGCTTTCCTGCGCGCGAACGCGCGCGGAAGGAACCCAGACCGCGCGGCCCGGTCATTCGTATACGCTATCGCTTTATCCACGCTCGAACCTGCCCTGAATCATGCGCGTCGGCCGCCCCGTTCCCGCCCTCCCTCAACCCGTCTGCGACTACTGCGGCGCGAAAGCGACGCTCGCGCGTTTCGGCGACGAAGCGTATCCGTACCGTGAAGATCACGGCGAACTGTGGATCTGCCCGCCGTGCGACGCATGGATCGGCGTCTTTCCGCGCAGCCGGCGCCACGTGCCGCTCGGCCGGCTCGCGAACGCCGAGCTCAGGCATGCGAAATCCGAGCTGCATGCGGCGCTCGAACCGCTCGTCGCCGCGAAGATGCGGCGCGACGGCTGCAACGCGTTCGAAGCGCGCGCGAAGGGCATACGCTGGCTCGCGGCGCAGTTGGGGCTCGACGCCACGTCGAGCACGCTCCACACGTTCGATCTCGACGCATGCCGGAACGCGCGGCTGCTCGTCGAGCAATTCCTGTCCCGCAAATCGCCGCCCGCGAATTCGTAATACGGATTCACCGCCTCCGCGGCGTATCAAACGCTTTCCATCGACAAACTTACAAGCAGCTTTTATCGATTTCGATCCAAACGAATTACGCTTCTAAATTTTTTAGATCGAATCAAAAAAAGTTTGACGCCTCGATTTTTTCCTTGCTATCTTTTCGCAGACAAATGCCGCTACTGGCACACGGCACAAGCATTACCCAAACATTAGCCCGACTGAATTCTTCCAAATCAATTACGTTATTTTCGAGGGGCGGCTTTCAATCCACGAAGAAACCGCAGCACGTTTCCGGACCATCGATTAATTCCTGATTAACCGGCAATCCAACTTCATTCATCGCGAATCAGAAATATCGAAAATCAATCGATTAACCTCGGATTTTCGAGATCGGATTTCAGTGCGGTGCAGCGCGGATGCCGGAATGTCGGATGTCGCGCGTCCGCCCGGCGCGGCCGACGAAGGCGGCATACGACGAACGATGCGCGCGCCGCCGACGCCCCGGCAGCACGGCTTGCTTCACGGCCCGACCAGCTCACCCGGTTCCGGCCGGTCTATTGAGTGCGCGTTCCGTCTCGCGCGCCGCTTCGCCGCGGCTGCGCGACGGGATCGTGTTGCCTGAAATCGCAGGAAGACGCGGCGCAGCGGCCGCGCGACAGGCCACGCTGGCCCGCCGCGCCACCGTGCGGATCGCGGAATGGATGGCGGTGCGGCGGAAGCGGTTCTTTCGCGCGCCATAACAATTGGATTCCTAAGCATTGAGCGAGCCGCCGCCGAGTCGGGCGCACGTTCATGTCGGCACGCGAGACCGACCGCGCGCCGACACGAACGCCGAACCAAACGGCGCCGTTCCGCCGCGCAATCCGTCGAAGGGAGAAAGCCATGTCGCCATGAATCGCAGCTTCGCCGCATCGCCGTGCATCGGCTGCGCGCCGCGCGTCCCTACCCGCCGGACCAAGGCTGCGCATCCGTTCTTCATCATTTTCTTGGGACTCCCAAAATGCAGAGAACTCAGCATGTCAACCGGCTATTCTCGAAACGTTTCGCGCTGTCGCTGCTACCGCTAGCGATCGCCGCCACGTTGTCCCCGCTTTCCGCGCAAGCCGCATCCGATTGGGCGCCGACCCGCACCGATGCCTTCCTGCTCACGCGCGCGCCAGCCGCCGCCGCATCGCAGACGCTGGCCAAGACGGCGCCGAGCTACGCGCTCAATACGATCGGCGCACCCGAGCTCGCCGACACGACCGTCACGCCGCTCGAGCTGAGCCAGCCGCTGCGCGTGACCGTCGTCCTGAAGAGCCGCAACGAAGCGCAGCTCGACGCGTTCCTTCATGAAGTGAACCAGCCCGGCAGCGCGAACTATCACAAGTACCTGACGCCCGAGCAATTCAAGGCGCGCTTCGCGCCGACCGACGGCCAGGTGCAGGCCGTCGTCGCGCACCTGAAGGCGAACGGCTTCAGCAATGTCACGGTGTCGGCGAACAACAAGCTGATCTTCGCGGAAGGCAACGCATCGAATGCGGAGCGCGGCTTCCATACGACGCTCAAGCGCTTCAACTACCTTGGCAAGGCCGTCTACGCGAACGACGCGGCGGCGCTGATTCCTGCGTCGATGAGCCCGTTCGTCGATTCGGTGCTCGGGCTGCAGAATGCAGCCGTTCCGCATCGGCTGCTCCATCGCGCCACGCCGACGGCCGCGCGCATCCAGCCCGACACGATCACGAAGAACGCGACGAGCGGCTCGCAGGTCGGCCACCAGACAACCGACTTCGCGCAGATCTACGACGCGAGCGGCCTGCCGGCCGCGACCAATACGACAGTCGGGATCATCACGTGGGGCGACATGACGCAGACGATCGCCGACCTGAACACGTTCACGCAGAACGCGGGCCTGCCGACCGTCAACACGGCGGTCGTCGCGGGCAGCTCGGGCACGCTCGCCAACGACGGCGATCCGGGCGAATGGGATCTCGACAGCCAGACGATCATCGGCACATCCGGCGGCGTCAAGCAGTTGATCTTCTATGCGGCCGTCAACGGCGACAGCAACGACAGCGGGCTCACGAACGCGACGCTGACGGCCGCGTACAACAAGGCCGTCACCGACAACGTCGCGAAGGTCATCAACGTATCGCTCGGCGAGGACGAAGCGGCCGCGAACTCGGACGGCACGCTCGCCGCGACCGACGCGGTCTTCAAGCAGGCGGTCGCGCAAGGCCAGATCTTCTCAGTGTCGTCCGGCGACGCGGGCGTCTACCAATGGTCGACGTCGCCGTACGGCGCGCCGGGCTACATCGGCACGTACAGCGGCGGCAAGGTCACGACGAAGATCAATCTGGCGAAGTACAGCGTATCGTCGCCGGCGAGCTCGCCGTACGTCGTCGCGGTCGGCGGCACGACGCTGTCGACGAGCGGAACGACGACCTGGGCGGGCGAGACCGTCTGGAACGAAGGTCTTGCGTACGCGGACATCGGCAGCAACGGCCAGCCGCTCGACAACGCGGTTCGGATCTGGGCGACGGGCGGCGGCGTCAGCGGCTACGAGGCGGCGCCGAGCTGGCAGACGGCCGCGCTCGGCAGCTCGGTGACGAAGCGCGTCGTGCCGGACGTCGCGTTCGACGCCGCGCAATCGACGGGCGCGTACATCGTCGTCAACGGTCAGCCGAATCAGTTGATCGGCGGCACGAGCCTCGCGTCGCCGATTTTCGTCGGCGGCTGGGCGCGCGTCGAATCGGCGAACAACAACAGCCTCGGTCTGCCGACATCGAACTTCTACCAGGGCCTGCCGGGCAATACGTCGCTCGTGCACGACGTGACGTCGGGCAACAACGGCTATAACGGTTACGGCTATGGCGCGAACTCCGGGTGGGACGATGACACCGGCTTCGGCAGTCTCGATTTCGCCAAGGTGAGCGCGAGTTCGGTCAAGTAACGAGCGGGGATCGCCGCGCGCGGCCAGCTTGGAACGCGCGGCGAGTTTCATGCTGGAACGCGTATGTCGTATGTCGGCATCGTAGGCCGGCGTCTGCGTGGCTTTCGATGCGACTGTCACCTGTGCTGAAGAGACGGATTCCTGCCGAGCTCTCTTTGTCGCAATTTGCGGCTTGCCGTCGGATTCGTTGTGCGCTCGGGCGCATCGCAGTTGATTTGCCGCACAGGTAGCTCAACCATGCCGGCGGCGAGCAAATCGATGCCGATCGGTCGGTGAGCGCCGCCCGCTAGCCACCATCCTCTTCTCGAATCGGGCCGCCTCGATCGATATCGCAGCACGCCTCACGCTTTCGAACCTGAGCCGTACGCCAAACGTCGCGCGAATCGAGCAATGACGGCGCGAGGCCACCACCGTCGTGTCCGATGTTCCGTGTTCCGTGTTCCCAGCGTCGTCCGTTACGCCGCCCGGAACGTCACGTAGCACGACGGGAACAGCGCCGCCACGGCCTCGCAGAAAATCCAAATTTCTTCGTCACTTTCGAACGATTAATCGATGATTTGATATTTTTTATACATTAACGACGGGAAACTCTACCCATTACTCAATGGTACGAAAATTGCATCGATGGCTGTCACAGTGAGATTATCTGGGAGCCTGTCATGCAAAAACTGTTCAATAAATCGGCCGTCGCAATCGGCGTTTCCGCGCTGCTCACCCTTTCCGGCTGCGGATCGGTCGACGGTCCGTCCTTGCCTTCCGGCGGCGTGAAGCCGACCACCATCGGCAATACCGGAACGTCGGGTACATCGGGGTCGTCGGGCACGTCCGGCACCTCGGGTTCGGGCGGCACCTCCGGTTCGTCGGGTTCAGGTGGGTCCGGTACGTCGGGGACTTCCGGCACCTCGGGGACTTCCGGTACTTCCGGCACTTCCGGCACTTCCGGTACTTCCGGTACTTCCGGTACTTCCGGTACTTCCGGTACTTCCGGTACTTCCGGCACTTCCGGTACTTCCGGCACTTCCGGCACTTCCGGCACTTCCGGCACTTCCGGCACTTCCGGCACTTCCGGCACTTCCGGTACTTCCGGTACTTCCGGCACTTCCGGCACTTCCGGCACTTCCGGCACTTCCGGTACTTCCGGTACTTCCGGTACTTCCGGTACTTCCGGTACTTCCGGTACTTCCGGTACTTCCGGTACTTCCGGTACTTCCGGTACTTCCGGTACTTCCGGTACTTCCGGTACTTCCGGTACTTCCGGTACTTCCGGTACTTCCGGTACTTCCGGTACTTCCGGTACTTCCGGTACTTCCGGTACTTCCGGTACTTCCGGTACTTCCGGTACTTCCGGCACCTCCGGCACTTCCGGTACCTCGGGTACTTCCGGCACGTCTGGCACCTCGGGCACCGCCTCCTCCCCGCTTGGCAACATCCTCGCGCAAACCGGCAATCTGATCACCGCGACGGGGACGGTCGTCTCCGCCACCGGCAACCAGATCTCCGGCACGTCGGTGCCTGGCGTCAACAGCGCGACGACCACGGATCTCGGCAACGCAGTCAGTTCGCTCGGCAACGGCGTCCAGACGCTCGGCAACGGCACCGCCGCCGGCCTCGGCACGCTCGGCACGTCGCCGAACCCGCTCGGCCCGACGCTCACGTCGACGTCCGGCGTCGTCTCGAATGTCGGCAACGCGGTTTCGTCGCTCGGCGGCGTCGTGACGAGCATCGGCACCGGCCCCCTGGCGCCGCTCGCGCCCGTCACGTCGCCGCTCGGCGGCGCGGTCGGCACGCTCGGCAGCACCGTCACCCAAGTCGGCTCCAGCCTGAACAACGTGCTCACCAGCGCGCCCGTCCAGCAGCTCGAAACCGGCGTGAGCTCGATCATCAACCCGATCACGAACGCCGTCTCCGGCACGACGCAAACGGTCGGCGCCGTCACCGGACTCGGCGCACCCGTCAACAATCTGCTGACCACCGTCGGCAGCGGGCTGAACGCGGCCGGCGCGAAGGTGTCGGGCTCGACCAACAACCAGGTGGTCCAGGCAGTCGGCGGCGTCGTCAGCCAGCTTGGCAACACGGTCACGAGCGTCGGCGGCCTGCTGACCGGCGGCACGACCAATCCGCTTGCACCGATCACCGGCGTCCTGTCCGGCGGCACGACCAACCCGCTTGCGCCGATCACCGGCGTCCTGTCCGGCGGCACGACCAACCCGCTTGCACCGATCACCGGCGTCCTGTCGGGCGGTACGTCCAACCCGCTCGCGCCGATCACGAGCATCGCGGGCTCGCTGACCGGCGCGGCAGGCGCGACGCAGCCCGGCACGACGTCGAATCCGCTTGCGCCCGTCACCGGCCTGCTCGGCGGCCTGTCGGGCTCGACGGGCGGCAACGCGACCTCCGGCCTCAACCTCGTGCTGGCGCCCGTCACGAACCTCGTCGGCTCGCTCGCCACCAGCGCGAACGGCGCCGTCGCGACGACGTCGCCCACGACGAGCACCGGTTCGACGACGACCTCGCCCGTCACCGGCGTCGCCGGCAGCCTGACCGGCAGCACGACCGCGAGCGGCTCGGCGACGACGAACCTGCTCGCGCCCGTGACCAACCTGATCGGCGGACTGCTCGGCGGCGTCACCGGAAAGTAAGCGCAGGCAAGCGCAACGGCGCGGCGGCCCGGCCCAACCACTCCAAACGCCCGGCCGCCCGCCGTCCATGTCATGACACGGGGGATGACATGCAATCCACTCTCGACAGCGTCGCGAACGCCCAAGAACGGCCACCGCGTTCGGCGACGCCATTTTCGATCGGCCTCGCCGGCATCGCGGCGGGGCTCTTCACGTTGTGGGCGTCGCGCGGTTCGGCCGCGCTGACCGGCACGGAACGCAGCCTGCTCGCCTGCGCCGCGATCATCGCGACGATCGGCGCGTACGAGCTGTTCGTCGCGCGCGCCCATCTGCGTCCGAGCGCCGGCCTCGCGAACCGCGCACTGCGCCCGCTCAGCGTCGCGCGCGTGTCGCTGCGGCTCGCCGCGCTCGCGTCGGTCTATGCGGGCATCGCGCTCGTCTACTGGCTGCTGCCCGAATACCACGGCGCGTTCTACCAGCCGTTTTGGTCGCTCGTCGGCATGCTCGCGCCGTCCATCGCGCTCGCCGCGCCGATCTATTTCGGCTGGATGGACCGGCGCCAGCGCGATGTCGACGACGCGTATCTAGGGTGGGGCCGCTGGCTGTTCCGCGGACAGCGCCCGGCCGATTGGCGGCCGATCCGCCAGATGCTTGCCGGCTGGGCCGTGAAGGCGTTCTTCCTGCCGCTGATGGTCGTCTATCTATCGACCGATGCGGACCGCATCGGCGCGTCGTTCGCGAGCGCGGCAAGCGCGCCGTTCTCGCTCGCGACGTTCCGTTTCATGTACGACCTGTCGTACACGATGGATCTGATGTTCGGCGCAGTCGGCTATCTGTGCACGTTTCGCCTTCTCGACAGCCACGTGCGCAGCGTCGAGCCGACGACGCTCGGCTGGCTCGCCGCGCTGATCTGCTATCAGCCGTTCTGGTCGCTGATCGCAAACAACTACATCCACTACGAAGGCTCGATGTTCTGGGACAACTGGCTGCTGTCCGTGCCCATCGTCCGCTTCGTGTGGGGCGGCGTCATCGTCGCGCTCCTGCTCTGCTATGCGTTGTCGACGATTTCGTTCGGACTGCGTTTCTCGAACCTGACGAATCGCGGCATCATCACGTCGGGCCCGTACCGGTTCACGAAACATCCGGCCTATCTCGCGAAGAACCTGTCGTACTGGATGATCTCGGTGCCGTTCGTCGAGCCGCTCGGCTGGCGCCTCGCGATCATGCATTCGACGGCGCTCGTCACGGTGAATCTGCTGTACTGGCTGCGCGCGAAGACCGAGGAGCGGCATCTGATGCGCGATCCCGAATATCGTGCGTACGCCGAATGGATCGACCGGCACGGGTTGTTCGCGAAGCTCGCGAGGCTGGCCGGGCGGGAGCGGCGTGCGTGATGGGAATGCGCGATGGCCGCGTCCGCGTCCATCGCGCGACAGGCGGATGCTGCTCCAGCAACCGCTTTGCTGATTGGGCATCCGAAACACGGGCATTGCGAGATTGCCTATCCAAATAAGAACAAGCGCACGAGCAGTTCCCTACATTCACGCATCGTCCGCGCCCAAAATCGGTACTGCCGCGCATGATCGCGCCGGCGCATCCCCGGCATCATTCGCGTGCCTCCCCGCCCGCGAACAACCTCCGGCCGCGGTCCGCACCACTCGCATCGTCGCGCGCGGCCTTCCGCCAAGTGCGCGCCGCCGCCCACCGTCTTCCCCTATTTTTGCCGCAGTCAACGCCGTTTCCCCGCCTTGCGCCCCATCTGCGTAGTGTGGGCTGTCGTACTTTCCCCGCCGGACGGCGACGCTATCCTTCGACGCAGATGCATGGTTCGCGCGTCGATCCATGTCCGACGCCGCCGCCCACGGGCGGCGGCTCCTCTCGCCAACCCAGCCGTCGGAGCGACGGCCGGCCGCGCGAACGCGTCCACGGGCGCGCGGCCCGAGTGAGTCAGACGAATTGAGCCGAGACCGCGGTTTTGCGGCATCGCTCGCTGATTGAAGGCGGCACGCGCAACCGTTCGAAACCCGACGATGCCGGCCCGAAAGATCCAGCGGTTCGACCCGCAGTTCGACTCGCCATCCGACTATTACGCACCGATGCAAGGTATCTCGAAGATACACAGACTCTGGGCGGCGACGTTCGTCATCGCAGTTGCGAACGACGTGTTGTCCGGCGCGATCCGCTACTACACGTCGCTCGCTGGCGTCGCGGCGCTCGGCTACCTGCCGAAGGCGCTGATGGTCGCGTGCCTCGGGCTCGCGATCGTCCAGCGGCCGAAAGCGAGCCACGTGCTCATCGCCGCGTACCTCGCCGCGCAGACGTGCGTATCGCTCGCGAACGGCGTCAGCCTGAGCGCGGTCGGCTTCTGGATCTGGACGATCGCACCGATGCTGTTCGCGATCGTCATGCCGCAGCAGGCACTCGACGAACTCGAATCGCGCCGGATGCTCGGCGCATTCGTCGCACTCGCGCTGCTGTGCATCGGCGGCGTGCTGCTCAATTATTTCGTCAGGCTGCCGTGGGTCGGCGGCAGCGTCGACATCGGCGGCGTCAGCGTGCAGCTTGCGAAATCGTCGTACGTCGGCACCTCGTCGCGGCTGCCCGGCTTCGGCCGCAGCAGCGCAACGACCGGGCTGATGATCGGACTGCTGACGACCTGGATCTTTCCGCGCCTGCGCTCGCGGCTCGCGCGCTCCGCGCTGCTGGCGTTCGCGGCGCTCGGCATCTGGGCGACGACAAACAAGACGACGCTCGTCGCGCTCGCGTTCGTCGTCGCGTTGCATTTCATGCTGCGCACGCGCTCGCTGCGAACGGTATGCATCTGGGCGACCGTGCTCACGATCGCACTGCCGATCGCCGGCTGGGTCGTCACGCTCGCGAGCACGCAGGACGTCGGCAGCTCGGACTCGCTGTCGTCGATGCAGGACCGCTTCATCAATACGTGGCCGCTGCTGATCGAAGGGCTGCTGCGCGAGCAGCTGATCTGGTTCGGCATCGGGCCGGGCGGATTCGGCTCTGCGGTCGGCTATTACACGGCCGACTTCGGCTTCAACGTCGGTTACGCGGACAACATGGCGCTCTACACGGTCGCGAACTTCGGCATGATCGGCGCCGTGCTGATCGTCGCGGCTCTCGTGCGCTTCATCCTCTCGCAGCCGGCGAATGACCGGCCCGTCTGGCTGATGCTCTGCTTCCTGCTCGTGAGCGGCGTGACGACGGACATCTGCGAGACGATCGGCTGCCTGCTGTTCCTCGGCGTGACGCTTCGCTCGATCAGTCTGCGTGCGCCGCAGCGCGCGCGCATCGCGAGTGCGCGAATTGCGTTCGACCGGTTGCGATACGGTGCGGGCGTGAGCGCGCCGATCGCGCGCTGAAGCCGCGATGCGCCAAGAAGGAAACGACGATATGACGAACCGCACGTCCAACCAGCGCCGCCGACTGCTTGCCGCGCTTGCGAGCGCGGTGCTCGCCGCACCCGGCTTCGCTGGAGCCGCGACTACCGTCGTACTCGATGCACCGACCACGAACATCGTCGCGAAACGCGCATACGTCGATCTGCCGGGCTTCGCCGCGTCGCGCGACAACACCGGCATCGCCGTGCACGACATCGGCGATACGAAGCTGCTCGATGCAGTGAAAGACGCCGGTTTCTCGTTCGTCCGCGCGGACCTGTTCTGGGAAGCAGTGGACACGCCGCACGGCTGGGATTTCTCGAAGTACGACGCGCTCGTCGCCAATCTGTCCGCACGCGGGCTCGGTGCGTTGTTCATTCTCGGCGGCATGCATCGTCTGCACAGCCCGAACCAGCCGCCGACGACACCCGCCCAGCTTGCCGCGTTCCGCCAGTATGTCTTCAAGGCCGCGCAGCGCTTCAAGGGCAAGCCGGTGCGCTTCGAAGTGTGGAACGAGCAGGACCACAAGACCTACTGGCTCGGCGAGCCGTCTCCCGCCGCGTACCGGAACGTACTGAAGCGGGCAGTGCAAGCGGTGAAGGCCGCGAATCCCGATGCGATCGTCGCGACGGGCGGCGTGCAGCAAGTCAACCGCACGTTCATTCGTGCGGTCGGCGATATCGCCAGCCGCGCGCAACCGGCGCCCGACGCGATCAGCGTGCACCCATACCGGCAAACCGAGCCGGAAACGGTGTTTGCCGACTACGCGGCGCTGCGGCGCGACCTGTCGGCGTATCGCACGCTGCCGCAGATCTGGGCGACCGAATGGGCGTATCCGAGCTACGGCTACAACTACGTCGCCGACATCCGAGACGGCCACTCGAGCGTCGCACGCGAGCGCCAGGCGAGATACGCAGTACGGCTGCTGCTAGCGAACTGGATCTCGCAGATCGGGCTCACGTCGTACTACGACATTCGCGACGATGGCCGCGATCGCAAGAACATGGAGCACAACTTTGGACTCCTCGACACTGACAACGGGAAGCTGCCGGCATACATCGCGGTTCGCCAGTTATTCTCGTTCACCGGGGACGCCGAACGCGCCCAGTATTTTCTGGGTTCGGACGCGCGCTACGTGGTGCTGAAGCTGACCGCCGCGCGCGCGACGAAGTACGTGGTCTGGTGCTACGGCGACGGCAACGCGATCGGCGTCGACCTGTCGCGGCTGCCGACCGGCGCGGTCGTGACCGACATGTACGGCGCCGAGCTCGATGTCGGCAGCCGCAGGCGACTCGACGTTTCGGAGGCACAAGGGCCGATATTCATCACGATCGGGGCATGAGCGTCGCGCCCGGCACCCGCCCTCGCGCGGAACCGGGCTCGATCGCTCGATGAAGAGAATTGACTGAGAGGATTGCGGCGGCCGGCATCGCGGCCGTCGTCGCATATCACGGGAAACAACGATGGATCTGAAAGCACAACCCATTTCGGCGGCACTGCACGCAAAGAGAAACGACGGGCTCGCGAGCCTGTGGTGGAGCGTCGTTCGGCACCGGCGCCTCTTTGCGACGATCGTCGTCGTGTTCTTCGCGCTGGGCGCTCTGTATGCGCTCTTCGCAACGCCGCAATATCGCGCCGAAGCGCTGCTGCGGATCCAGACGAAGCCCGGATCGTCGATCAGCGCGCTGTCGGACGTGTCAGGCACGATCTCGAACGGCCCGTCCGCGAACGACGAGAGCGAAGTGCTGACGTCGCGCGCGATCGTCGGCACTGCGATCGAACAGATCGGCGCGAACCTCGACATCCGCACGCTCGACTATTTCCCGCTCGTCGGCCGCCTGCTCGCGTCAGGCCATGCGAACGACGACAAGCTCGCGTCGCCGTTCCTCGGCATGTCCGGCTTCGCGTGGGGCGGCGAAAAGCTGAAGCTCGGCGAATTCTCGTTGCCCGATGCCGCGCTCGGCGACAAGTTCCGGCTCATCGCGGGCGAAAACGGCCAATGGACGCTCTACGACAAGAAAGACCGCCTGCTCGCGCACGGCGCGGTCGGCCAGACCGTGCCGTTCAGCGTCGCCGTGGATGGCGAACCGGCGCAAGCGGGCCGGATCCGCGTCGACACGCTGCGCGCGCGTTCCGGCATTGCGTTCTCGATCCTCAAGGAACCGACGCAGCTCGTCTACGACGATGTGATGAAGAAGATGAAGACCGTCGTGGCGAATCGCGATTCGACGCTCGAAGAGCCATCGATGATGAAGCTCGTCTACCAGGCCGACACGCCGCAGCGCGTGCAGGAGATGGTCAACGCGATCGTGCGCGTCTATCTGCAGCGGGACATCGCATATCGCGCGGAGAAAGCGCAGCGCAATCTCGACTCGCTGCACGCGCGCCTGCCCGGTCTCAAGAAGGATCTAGAGAAAGCCGAAGATGCGCTCAACCGCTACCGCACGACGACGGGCACGATCGATGTCGACCAGCAAGGCATCGCGCTCATCAACCGGCTGAACTCGTTGTCCGAGCATCAGACCGTGCTGCAGCTCGCGCTCGACAACGTGAAGGCGCGCTTCCTGCCGGGCAGCACGACCTATCAGACCGTGCAGACCCAGCTCGATCAAGTGAAGAAGGAGATTCAGCAGACGACGGCGGCGGCCAACAAGCTGCCGACCGCCCAGCGCGAATTCGTCCGGCTGTCGCGGCAGGTGTCGGTCGCGACGCAGCTCTATACGAGCGTGCTGACCAATGCCCAGCAGCTCGAGATCGCCGTCGCGAGCACGACGCCGGGCGTGAGTGTCGTCGATTGGGCGAACAAGCCGTACAAGAAAGCGTGGCCGCAACGCGGCATCGTGGTGCTCGGCGCGCTGCTGGGCGGGCTGTTCGCGGGCCTCGCCGCCGCATATCTGCTTGCGCGCTATCGCAACGAGCTGAGCGTTCCGCAATCGATCGCAGACGTGTCGGACGTTCCTTGCGTCGCCGTCGTCGCACCTTCGGCATCGGCGCTCGCGCTCGACGACGACAGAACCGGCGCCGCGCGTGCGACGGTGAAACCGCTTGCCGCGCGACATCCGAACGATCCGGGCATCGAAGCGCTGCGTGCGCTGCGCACGAGCCTGCGCGCGGCGTTCGCGCACGACGGCCGCAGCCGCGGCAAGGTGCTGGTGTTCGCGGGTCCGACCGCAGGCGTCGGCAGCAGCTTCGTCGCGTCGAATCTCGCGTATCTGTTCGCCGACGCGAATGCATCGGCGCTGTTCGTCGACGCGGACATGCGCGGCGGATCGCACAATCCGCTCGGCGTCGGCCGCAACGGCGGCGGCATCGGTCTCGCGAACGTGCTCGAAGGCGGGCAATCGCTCGACAAGGCGATCATCAAGATCGGCAAGAGCAAGCTATCCGTGATGACGCCCGGCACGCTCACGGGATCGAATCCGGGCGAGCTGCTCGAACGCGCCGAATTCTCGCAGTTGCTCGCGACGCTGCGCACGCGCTATGACTTCGTGATCGTCGACGCGCCGCCCGTGCTGCCGTACAGCGACACGCTGTCGATCGCCGCACAGGACTGCGATGCGGTGCTGCTCGTCTCGCGCGGCAGGACAACGCGCGCCGCGGAGCTCGAAACGGCGCTGCAGCGCCTCGACAGCGTCGACGCGAAAGTCGCCGGGCACATCTTCAACGCGTACGTCGCGCCGCCCAATCACCTGCGGACGTGGACGTCACTGCGAGACGGGTGGCGCCAAGTCGCCAAGCGCTGGGCGAAGCCGCAGCGCACTGCCCGGCCGGCACGAGCAAAGCAGACGTTCCGGCTGGCAAAAGGAGCCGTCGCGAAAACCTCCCGAAACTGACGGCAGTGAGTCCGATCTCGTCGGATTCCGAATCAATGCGATATGAAGAAGCAATCGCAGGAAAAACCGGGGGTTTCCATACCCCCGGTTTTTTATTGGCTCGAGCGTTCACATCTTTGCTACAACGACGATGATCGTTTCGTGAATAGATCGCGAGTCGAATAAGAATCCCAATAGATAAAACGCGCGTCGCGCGCTCTCACCGGCACGCCCCCAACACGAACCACGGTCACGCACGACGGCGGCAAAAGCCCGTCGCATAAGGTTCTCATCGCTTGCGCGAGCAATGGCGCCCGCCATATCGATCCGCGTTTCGAACATACGCCGAACCCTCCGCCGAGTGGGGAAAAGCCGCCCCGAAGCCACTATTTATCTCTCGAACGCGAATACTCAGAACTATCGCTGCGGAATTTCGAGATAGCTTTATCTCAATTTAACCTAAAATAGAGGTTTCTCTATTCGGAGATCCCACCATGAAACGCCTAGCCGCGGTCGCCATGAGCGTGACACAATCCATTAGTATTCCTATTCATTATCCGGCGGCGAGAGCCGCATTGCTCGCGCTGTTGCTCTCCGCTTGCGGCGGCGGCGGAGATCAAGGCAAGGTCAATGCCGCCGCCGTCGCGCCGACGAACGGCGTCGTCGTGCCCGCTTCCGGCGCGTCGGCAACGTCCGGCTCGTCGGGTTCGTCGACGTCGTCGTCCGGTACGGGCACATCCGCGCCCGCATCCGGCGCGTCGTCGCCTTCGGAAACCGCTTCGGTGCTGCCGTTCTTCGGCGTGAACGGACATTACGTCGACGGCGGCGTGTATGCATCGATACCGCTCGCGACTCAGGCGGCCCATCTTGCCGGACTCGGCATGAACGTCTACCGGCAGGATGTATACATTCCGGATCACGTCAACACGCTCGCATCAACAGTCATTCCCGGCCTCGGCCCCAACGTCACGGTCCTGCCGATGATCGAAGCGCACCCATGGGCCGATCCTTCGCTGAACGGACAGCAGCCGACCGAGGCGAGCGCCTACGCGTACGCATACAAGCTTTCCGCCTATGCGGCGAAGAAGCTCGCCGGCATCCCGATGGTGGAATTCGGCAACGAGTACGATCTCGACAGCCACAACGCGCCGATCCAGGGCGACGGCGTCAATATTTCGGATTACGACAATTCGACCTTTCCGATCTGGCGTGGCGCGCTCACGGGCGCGCTCGACGGCTGGCGCTCGGTCGACACGAATCGCACGACGAAGCTGATCGCGAACGCGACCTCCGGCGCGCTGCATTTCGGCTTCCTAGACGGCCTGATGACGGGCACGCAGCCCGATGGCACCACCGGGCACCCGAAGATCACGCCGGACGTGATCCAGTGGCACTGGTATTCGAACGGCGGCGACTTCGAGAACGCGCTCGGCAAGACCGGCAGATACAACGTGCTTGCACGGCTGAAGGAGCGCTACAACTTGCCGATCGTCGTCACCGAAATTGGCGCGAACACGGACAATTCGGACGCACAGATCTCCGCCTACATCGCGAAAACGATTCCTGAACTGGCCGCGGCAAAGGCGGCCTACAACGTCATCGGCTTCAACTGGTACGAGCTCTATGACGATCGCAGCGGTCCTTACGGTTTGTTGACGGGCAGCGCACAAGAAAAGCCGCGCTACGCGCTCATGAAAGCGGCGATCGCCGGTTCTGTTCCGAACTGATCGGCGCTCGCGCGACGACACTCGCGTCGGGAGAAGGCAGCACGCTTGTAACCAACGGGTAACGCGTGCTTCCGCTTGGCAGAACGCGGTCCGCCTTGCCTTCGCATGCACTCGATGCCGGGCCGCGCACCCGACCGCGCGGCCTTCGTCATCGCCCACTGTCGCGCCGCAGGCGGTCCGTCGCCGCGGTTACCTTTGATTACAACGCCGCCGTTGTGCGACACATGCGATTCGTACAATGCAATTGCCCAAACAACGTTTAGGAAGAGGCAAAAATGAAAGGTCATCGTTTGGTTGCACTAACTGCTACGGGTCTGTTCGTCTTGATGTCGTCGGCCGCGCAAGCGGCGGGCGGCGGGGCTAGTGGCAGTGGCCACGGCGGCGGCATGGGTGGCGTGGGTAGCGCCGGAGGTAATACCGGCGGCATGTCGGCAGGTCATATGAGCAGTTCGGGCATGACGAATTCGAACAGCATCAACTCCGGCGATCGCGACAAAGGTCTTTCTCGCGCAGCCGATCGTTCGGATACGCAGGCTGACCGCGCGAGCACCGAGCCGGGGCGATCGCATACGCATCATGCGTCGACCCACATGACGCATCACCACCACCTCGGCAAGCACATGGCCGTCGGCAAGGCGAACTGATCGATCCGTCTCCGACGGACGATGTCGACGACAAGGGCGCCATCGGCGCCCTTGTCGCTTTTTCTTCTTGACAGTACGCTCTCGTCGCTGACGATCGGCGAGGATCTTCAATACGTCTGCGTCGCCGCATATCGGCCTCCCCATGCCGGTGCGCCGATGATGCGCCCCCGACGATCACCGGCATATGACTGCAGCAAAGCGAGCCGATCTTCGCTGAACGATACGCTGCGCCTCCGGCTTGCGGCATCGCAAAATCATATACCCCTGCCTACTATACAAATCTGCGCATTGAGATATACTCCCCCCCGGTATTTTTGGGAAAAGCAATGAGCCACACTATTCGAGAGAAACAGAAGCTCCTGAACCGCGTGCGCCGCATCAAGGGGCAAGTCCAAGCAATCGAGCGCGCGCTCGAGGAAGAATGCAGCTGCAACGAGGTGCTGCAGCGGATCACGAGCTGCCGGGGCGCGATGAACGGCCTGCTGGCCGTCGTGCTCGAAGATCACATCCGCACGCATCTCGTCGACGCGGACGCGCCCGACAACCACGAAGGCAGCGCGACCGAGCAGTTGATCGACGTGGTCCGCAGCTACTTCAAATAAGCGAAGGGATCGATGAGCGAATTCGAAGACGTCGCATTCGGCGCCGGGCACGACCACATCTTCCTCGGGGCCGCGCACGAACAGAACGAACGCAGGACCTGGATCGTCATCGCTCTGTGCGCGGTGATGATGGTCGCGGAGATCGTCGGCGGCACGCTGTTCGGCTCGCTGGCACTCGTCGCGGACGGCCTGCATATGTCGACCCACGCGGGCGCCATGCTGATCGCAGCGGTTGCGTACACGTACGCGCGCAGGCACGCGAACGACTCGCGCTTCGTATTCGGCACGGGCAAGCTCGGCGACCTCGCCGGCTTCACCAGCGCCATCGTGCTCGCGATGATCGCGCTATTGATCGCCTACGAGGCGCTCGCCCGGTTTCTGTCGCCCGTTCCGATCCATTTCGACGAGGCGATTCCGATCGCCGTGCTGGGCCTGCTCGTGAATCTCGCAAGCGTGTGGCTGCTGAGCGGCGACCATCACGGGCATGGTCACGGGCACGGCCACCATCATGGGCATGGCCACGATCACGGCGCGAACCACGAACACGGCGATGAAGCGCAGACGATCTCGTCGCGCGGCCGCACCTTCTTCGTATCGATCTTCGAGGACGGCGTACCGCCCGTATTCCGGATCGAGCCCGCAGCGGGGCAGCCGGCCGTCGGCGATTTGCCGGCGGTGATCACGACGGTCCGCGCCGACGGATCGCGGCGCACGTTCGAACTGGCGAATCGCGGCAGCTATCTGGAATCGATCGATACGATCCCGGAGCCGCATGCGTTCACTGCGATCGTGCGCCTGCACGGCGGCGAGCATTCGCTCGCGTTCGCCGAGCATGAACACCCGCATCATCATGATCACGGCGGCCCGAACGATGCCGCGGCACGCGACCACAACATCCGGTCCGCCTACATACACGTAATCGCGGATGCGGCTGTCTCGCTGCTCGCGATCGGGGGGCTCGTGCTCGCGCGCGCATTCGGCTGGATGTGGATGGATCCGCTCGCGGGCATCATCGGCGCCCTCGTGATCGCGAATTGGTCGTACGGCCTGATGCGCGACACCGGCCGCATCCTGCTCGACATGAATCCGGACCGGCGTCTCGCGGACAATGTGCGCCGCTCGATCGAAAGCGGCGGCGATAACGTCACCGATCTGCATGTCTGGCGCCTGGGCCCCGGCCACATGAGCGCGGTGGTGTCCATCGCGACAGGCGATCCGGCGCACGACTCGCGCTTCTATCATCGATTGTTGAAGCGCTTCAAGAATCTGTCCCACGTGACGGTGGAAGTGCATTGCCGCGCTTGACGCGAAGGCGAAAAGGACTGCATCGCCATTGACGAAGCGTCATCGGACCGAACGCTCGTTCGGTCCGACGAATGCGCACGACGGGTTCGTGGCAACCATGATGTAAGCCTGAAGTGAATATACCGCGCAAGACGGTCGTCATCACGCGCTGCCGCTCGCTCGCGCCGTCGTCGCTGCGCTCGAGCGCGTGAAATGCTCAACTCAGAACCGAACGACACCGGCGGCGTCTCGCCGCCGCGCATGGAAGCGGTCGCCCGGCCAGCGCGAAATGCGACGCGATTCGCGCCGCATTCGGGCAGATCGCCTCTCCGGTCGACCGCCCGACGGACGGTCCCCGTCGCACCGATGGCCTTCGCCGATTCGGCATCGCAACGCGCCCGGATTGGGCTTACCGTTTTCGTCTGCGCGTTCTACGGTCCGAGGTTCGTCAACGTGAATGGCAAGCAGGCATCGTAAGCAGTCCGCACGACGCCCGGCGTTGGGCGGCGCGCGCAATGCGCACCGCTCCTTTGTCTTCGAGTTCGCATTCGCGCTCGACGCGGCCCGACCGGATCGGCGCACGCCGACGCAACCGACATCCAATCGCTCGCCTTCAGCTCTTGTAGCTGTCGTCGCGACGCTCGAGCTTGCGGATCAGCGCGGGCCACACGAACGCGCCTCCCAGGCCGCCCGTCTGTACGGACGCCGCTTCGGCACTCGTCGCGACGATCTCGCGTGGCACCTCGATCAGTTCGCCGCCGTGTTGCGCGGCAATCTGGATCTGGCATGTCGTCTCGAACAGATACATGGCGAGAAACGCATCCGCAATCGATGGGCCGACCGTCAGTAATCCATGATTGCGCAGCATCAGGAACGTCGCGCGCCCGAGGTCAGACTGCAAACGCGGCTTCTCTTCGTCCTTCAGCGCGACGCCTTCGTAATCGTGATACGCGAGCGAACTCAGCACGAACGTCGATTGCTGCGAGATCGGCAGCACGCCGCCACGCTGCGCACTAACGGCAACGCCCGCGCGCGTATGCGTGTGCAGCACGCATTGCACGTCTTCGCGCGCGGCGTGCACTGCGCTGTGAATCACGAAGCCCGCGCGATTCACCGGATACTGCGAATCGTCGACCTTGTTGCCCGCCTGATCGACCTTCACGAGCGACGACGCGGTGATCTCCTCGAACATCATCCCGTACGGGTTGATCAGGAAATGGTGATCGGGGCCGGGCAGGCGCGCCGAGATGTGAGTGAAGATCAGATCGTCCCAGCCGTGCATCGCGATGAGGCGATAGCAGGCCGCCAGATCGCAGCGGAGTTTCCATTCGGCCGGCTCGACGTTGGCGGCGGATGCAGTGTTCATAGAGGATTCCTTTTGTTGCCGGCGATTGCCGCGCAACCGTTTCCGATGCATTGTGGGCACGTGTGGCGCCGCGCACGGCGCGGCGTCGCGACGGATTCGCACATCACCCTATCAGTTTCGCGCGCCGATGTGCATCGGGTTTGCCAGCGCCTGCGCCCGCGCGCATGCGCTTCAAACGTTTGAAACGGGCCCGAACGCATGCGGCGAAACGTCGGCATAATGACGACCAATGTCATCGAAACGAAACGACTCGCCGCCGATCCGTGCGACCGCACGCTCGGCGCCGACGCGGCCCGCCTCCCTCGACGCCCTCCTTCGCGAGATTCGCGCATGCACCGTCTGCGCGCCGCACCTGCCGTGCGGGCCGCGGCCGGTCGTGCGCGCGCATCCGCACGCACGTATCCTGATCGTCGGACAAGCGCCCGGCGCGCGCGTCCACGCGTCCGGCATTCCATGGGACGACGCAAGCGGCAAGCGATTGAGGGAATGGCTGAACGTCGACGACGCGACGTTCTACGACGAATCGCTGTTCGCGATCGTCCCGATGGGTTTCTGCTATCCGGGGCGCGGCGCGAGCGGCGACAACCCGCCGCGTCCGGAATGCGCGCCGCTTTGGCTCGATAAATTGCTGAGCGAACTGCCCGATATCCGGTTGACGCTGCTGATCGGGCAATATGCGCAGCGACGCTTCCTCGGCGCGCGCCGCAAACCTTCGGTCACCGAAACGGTGCACGCGTGGGCCGAGTACGCGCCCGAGTTCATTCCGCTGCCGCATCCGTCGCCGCGCAATCAGGGCTGGCTCAAGCGGCATCCGTGGTTCAACGCCGACGTGCTGCCCGTACTGCGCGGCAAGGTGGCCGAACTGCTGCCTTCGCCCGGAGAACATCGGCAGACGAAACGCTGACCGTCCGTAAGCGTTCGGCTTCATTCGTCTTCCGAAACA
The DNA here is from genome assembly GCF_001523835.1 of Burkholderia sp. ABCPW 14. NCBI lineage: Bacteria > Pseudomonadati > Pseudomonadota > Betaproteobacteria > Burkholderiales > Burkholderiaceae > Burkholderia > Burkholderia sp. ABCPW 14. Next base: position 234,161 of record NZ_LOVS01000006.1, read on the forward strand.
ACTCCCCGAACGACTTCGCCGCGAGCGCGACACTCGCGGCGAAGCCTCGTTCAAGCGGCACGCGCATCGCGTGCCGCTTGCCGCCATACGCTTCCCGTCAAGCCGGAAGCTGCGGCACCGTCACCGACGTTCCAGCCGGATCGAGCGTCAGCTCGGTGCCCGGCGTCGGCCGCAGCGTCGCCTCGTTGTCGCTCGACAGCACGACGAGCCCGAGCCGATGCCCCGCTTCGAGCCTGTAGTCGCGCGGCATGAACGTCAGGCGCAGATCGTACGGCATGCCGGCCAGCACTGGCTCCGAAAGCCAGCTCGACAGGCGGTTGCGCGGATCGGTCCAGGCGCGGGTGACGATCGTCGCGCTGCCGTCCGGCGCGCGATCGACCAACAGCGCGGTCACGTTCGCGGTCGCCGAGAACGTCAGGCGGACGCGCGCGGTCACGCTGCCCGAGATCCGCGTCGCGCTCGCGACCGGCGCCGTCTCGAAGCGGCTGCGATGCTCGCCCGTGCTCGCGTTCGCCAGCGTGAGCGCGGTGATTCGCGCATCGTCGGTGAACTTCACGAGCGCACCGCCCGTCGGCTCGCGCAGCAGCGTGCCGCTGCCCGCACCGTCGCCGCCCGCGAAATACGTGACGGGCGCTGCACCGCGTGCGGGCCAGCTCGCTTCCTTCAGCAGCGTGCCGTCCGCCTGCTCGATCACCGCGCCCGGACTGCGCTCGACGCCGTTGTCGTGGCCAAGCAGATAGCGCGTGAACCAGCGGTTCACCTGCGCGGTCCATGCGTCGGCCATCGCGGGCACGCGGGTCGGATCGGTGTGGCGCGCGCGGTGCAGCCACAATTGCGCCGGCACGCCCTGGCGCCGCATCGCGAGATACCACGACGTCGACTGATCAGTCCTGACGTTGTCGTCGGCAAGTCCCTGCGCAACGAGCGCAGGCGCGACCGCGAACGCGCTCGGAATCTCGCGCGCCGCCCAGAACGCCGAATAGTCGCCCGTCTTGCGATCCTCCTTCTGCAGCGCCTCATCGATCAAGTGCGTGCAACGCTCCGGATGCGGATTCGTCAGCAGCGCCTTGATGTAGACGTCGACGTCCTCGCCCTGATAGCCGTCGGGCGCGCGCACGAGCCCGCCCGAGCGGTAGTAGCCGTACATGTTCGACAGCCCGGCGACGGGCACGATCGCGTCGAGCCCGCGCGTGCGCAGGCTCGCGACCATCTTCGGCAGCGTGCCGTCGTACGACACGCCGTACATGCCGACGTGGCCCGTCGACCAGCTCGCGACGATCGGCTTGCCGTTCGCGTCCTTCGCGGCCGCGCCGCGTCCGAGCCAGCGGATCACCGACGCCATCGCAACCGATTCGTCGCGCGTCAGGATCGTCGGGCAGCCGTCCGAACCGGCCGTGCCGAGCGAGTCCGCATACACGACCGTGAAGCCGCGCGGCACGAAATAGCCTTCGATCCACGAACGTCCCGCAGCGGCCGCGTCGACCTGCTGCCAGATCCGTGTCTGCGGCGCGGCGGCCATGATTCGTGCGGAGACCGAAGCAGCCGGATGCGGCGTGCCGTCGAGCTCGACGTCGACGTTGTGGTTCGGGCTGTCGGCGAGGCCGTTGTAGTAAGGACTCGCGAGCACGATGACGGGCGTGCGTGCGCCCGCCGCGGTTTCGGACGGACGCACGATGCGCACGTGTATCCGGTCCTTCGCGCCGTCGCCGTCGGAGTCGACGGGCGTCTCGACCCATGCCTCTTCCGCGATCGTGCTGCCCGACAGCGACGGCTGCACCTGGCCGTTTTCGATCACGGGCCGATAGCGGCCACCGCTCGACAGATCGGCATACGGCACGCCGGACGGCGAGAAACGCGCTGCGATCTGAGGTGCGCCGGCCGCCGCCCCGCCCCCCTCCTGTTGGACTTGAGCGAGCGCGGACGCCCCCGGAACGCCTGCGCCGTCATCGCCGCCGCACGCGGCGAGCGTCGTGGCGGCAACGAGCGCGGCGATCCATGCGCGACGCGGTTCGGTTCGATGAAATCTCATTGTTGTCCTTATTTAGATGATCGTCGGAAAACGGTCATCCCGTGCGGGATGGCGTCGTGTTGAACATGCCGGCGGACGCTGCCGGCCCACCGCGAGCACGTGGGCGCACGGACGATGCCGGGCGCGTTCGCGACGCGATGCTTTTCGGCGCTGCCGGCGCGGCATGACCGGCCGGCGGCGCCGCGATGCGGGCGTTGCATGACAGAGAGAACCGCGCACCGACTCACCGCGCCGATGCCCGCATCCCGCATGACGGGCATCGGCGCATGCGAACGCAAAGCTTCCTCGCGGCAACGCCCGCGTTCGCTCACTGCGCAGCGGCGTTGACGGCGTTGCCGGCGTCGAGCAACCCCGCGCCGCAGGTGCTCGTCGAGCAGCCCGATCCGCTCGCGAACGGACGCGCGCCCGACTGCAGCCGCTGCAGGATCTGCGACGGCGACAGCGTCGGATTGACTGCGAGCATCAGCGCGATGGTGCCCGCGACGTGCGGCGTCGCCATGCTGGTGCCGCTGTAGCTCGCGTAGCTGTCCGCGCCCGGCGACGTCTTGCCGGCATTGAGCGTCGACAGGATGCCGACGCCCGGCGCGGAGATCTTCACGGCCGCGCCATAGTTGCTGAAGCTCGCGCGAACACCGTTGCTGTCGATCGCGCCGACCGCGATCACGCCCTGGCAATTCGCGGGCTGGGTCGTCGATACCGAACCGCCGTTATTGCCGGCCGCAACGACGACGTTCGCGCCGCGCGACGTGATCTCGCTGATCGCGTTCTGATACGTCGTGCTGCACGTGCGGCCATATCCGCCCAGGCTCAGGTTCAGCACCTTCGCAGGATTCGGATTCGACGGCGCGCCCGGCACCGACAGGCCCGCGGCCCAGCGCATGCCGTCGGCGATGTCGCTCAGCATCCCGCCGCACTTGCCGAGCACGCGCACCGGCAGCACCTTGCCGACCCACGAGATGCCCGCTACGCCAAAGCCGTTGTTCGTCAGCGCACCGATCGTGCCCGCGACGTGCGTACCGTGCCACGAGCTGTTGCTCGCGCCGCAGCCGTAGAACGGACCGCTCGGATCGCCGTCTTCCTGCACGGTCACCCAGTCGCCGGGATCAGATGCGTCGCTGTCGCGGCCGTTGCCGTCGTTTGCGATCGCCGGATCCGAGATGAAGTCGTAGCCGGGCACCAGATTCGCGGCGAGATCCGCATGCGGGCGATAGCCGGTGTCGATGACGCCGACGACGACGCGCTCGGAGCCGGTCGTGCGATCCCATGCCTTCGGCAGATTCGCGCCACCCTTGGGATTGAAGTAGCCCCACTGCTCGGAATAGCGCGTGTCGTTCGGCACGAGGAACGGATGCATGCGCGCATCCGGCTCCGCATACTCGATCGCGCCATCCGCCGCGAAGTCGCGCGCGAGCGCTTCCGCTTCGGCGAGCGACACGTGACGCTGCAGCGACAGCACGGTCGCGCCGCCCGACATGTCGCGCTTGACGCGAAGGCCCGCCGCGGGATCGGCCGGGTTGCCCGGCGCAGAGGCGGCAGCCGCGCCGAACGCGCGCCCTGCTGCACGTGCCTTGCGCGCGGCGAGCACGCGATCGATGACCGCCTGGACGTCGGCGTGCGCCGCTTTCGCGGCCGACGAATCGGTCGACGTCTTCACCGCACGCAACTTGACGATCAACTGGTTGACCGCATCGGCCGGCCCGGGAACGAGCGGAGCTGCCGCGGTTTCCGCTTGCGCGACCGAAGCGAGACCGGTCAGTGCGGCACAGACGGCGGTCACCTTAAATGAAGCAGTACGAATCAATTTAGACATGCCCATGCTCCCCCAAACGAAAATTCATGAACGGAATGAGTCGACGATGTTGTGTTGTAGCTGCTTGCTTCGCCACGCTGCCGGCAAGAAAGGACACACCGCGCCGATGCGCACGACAGGGCTCGACCAGACGACGTGTTGCCGACAAACCGGTTGTGGTCGATCGAATCGCCCGGCCGCACGGGCCGGACGATTCGTCTTCCGTCAGATCTGCGTCATGGGAACTGGGCGAAACGGTGACCCGTTCCGTCTGCCCCACCCTCTCAGGTTCTATTTGCCGCGTTTGTATTTATCGGTACGTCTTTGCGACTCGTCAGGCCCGCATCAAGCATTTGCCGTGTCGTTCGACGACAGCAAACTCGGATTACATTCCTATTTCAAAATGTCGACACGAGATCTCGAGCGACGCGGAAGCGTCAGACGGTCAGACCTGTCGGCATTGGCCCTGCAGGCACGGATCGCCGTCTTGTCGGCAATGCGGCGCCTGCGCCGCTCGGTCTCGTTTCTTTCCATAAGCTTGCGCAAAACTTATATCGCTGAAATCCACGTGTCAAACATTTTTAGCTAATATCAAAAAAAGTTTCGTCTCGATTATTCGGCGGAGAATCGGCTTTCGCGCTTCGGCGAATCGACCCGCCGCATTGATTGCACATGCCGGCTTGGCAGCGCGTAGTTTCTCCATGGCCCCGATCTCGTAGAAGAAAACGGCAACGGCGCAAGAAAGTGCCGGTTTTGGGCGTGGAACAGAGAGATTTTCGAGTATCGGACCGCGCGAGCAGGAATAGCTTTTCTTCGCCTGCTCCGCACGATGCGGCTGCTTCATCAGGCCGGCACGCATCGCATTGCCACGATGCGCATGTATTGCTTCACGGCCGGGCCGTGCGGCACGGTCTCGTGTATCGCGGCCCGACTATATGCGGCGAGAATCGCCAAGAGAACGCTGCTTTGCAGCAGACCACTTCGACTCGTGCAGTGCAGCACGTGTTGCATTTCAAATATCCCTACGTTCTATAAGGAATACCCTCGCGCGATTGCTCGCGCCGCTCATTACGTAGCCGACTTTTCATCGCGTGCATGGCATACCGAATTTCTTCATGCTTCGCGATCGCGGCCACACGTTTTCCTTTTTCATTCGCGTCCTCGTGTCTTCAGATGGATGCCGATGCGATGCTTCATCGAAGCGTCGATCGACGAGCATCGCGCATGACCGATACCCAAGCGTCATCGCATGTCGGTTTCTTCATCGTCGAAATTTTTCTCCGACGTCAGAAGTCAATCGCTTACCCGTCGCGCGAGCGTGACATTTTTGTCACGCCCACATGACGCGCGCACATGCCGAACGTCTTCGACGAATGAACGGCATCGCCACGTCCGCGACGAGCGAACGAAGCGACGAATGACGGCGCGCACGACAACTTCGCACGTCACATTCGCCTCCGCCCTCCAACGCGGCTCCACCACGCTTCGCGTCGCGTCCATCCTTCCCGCATTCGCATGTCGCCTGGTCGCTTCGCCGATTGGTTCACAAATGCGGCGTTTCATCGCGGCAACCACCGACGAAATACGATACGCGCGCCACACGCTATTAATCACGTACACCGAAATGTTGAACTGTGAACGACACATATTCTCAAAGAATATTTCACGCATTCTTAACGAGTTTGAAATGAAGGTTCTTATCGTAGAAGACGAGCTGAAGACGGGCATGTATTTGAAGCGCGGGCTCACCGAAGCAGGCTTCGTTTGCGACTGGACCCAAGACGGCATCAGCGGCCTGCACCAGTTGCAGACCGAGAATTACGACCTCGCGATCCTCGACGTGATGCTGCCCGGCTGCGATGGCTGGACGGTCGTGCGCGAACTGCGCAGGACACATCGGACGCCGGTGCTGTTCCTCACGGCGCGCGATCATGTCGACGATCGCGTGAAAGGCCTCGAGCTCGGCGGAGACGACTATCTCGCGAAGCCGTTCGATTTCGCCGAGCTGCTCGCGCGCGTGCGTTCGCTGCTCCGGCGCGGTCAGGCGACCGATGCGCCGGTGCTGCGCGTCGCGAATCTCGAGCTCGATCTCATCCAGCGCAAGGCGCGCCGCCAAGGCAACACGATCCTGCTCACCGCGAAGGAGTTCCTGCTGCTGTGGCTGCTGATGCGCCGGCAAGGCGAGATCCTGCCGCGTTCGCTGATCGCGTCGCAGATCTGGGACATCAACTTCGACAGCGATTCGAACGTCGTCGACGCCGCGATCAAGCGCGTGCGCGCGAAGGTCGATCAGGACTACGAGCCCAAGCTGATCCACACGGTCCGCGGAATGGGATACGTTCTCGAGCAGCGAGGCGAGCCGTGCGAATCGTGCGCGTGATGGATCGGCTCGCGCCGCGCACGATGCGCGCGCGGCTCGCGATCAAGTTCGCGCTGTCCACGTCCGTGCTCCTCGCAATCAGCGGCCTGCTGCTGTACGAAACGCTCACGCGCACGTTCGCGTATTCGTCGGAGCGCGCGATGGAAACGACGCTGGCCGGCGTGGTCGCGCACATCGGCGAAGCGCGCAGCATTGCGGAGCTGCGCGAGAAGGGAACCAAGTTCTACTACTCGTTCCATAGCGACGAAAAGGTCGATTTCGCGATCTACGACGCACGCGGCACCGCGTACATGCAAAGCGGCTGGTTCGTGCCGTTTGGCGGCGTGCTGCAAGCGAAGACCGGCCCCGATCCGGCGATCGTCGACGACAAGCGCCACGCAAAGCGCTATCTCGTCGCCGACGCGCGCCTCACCGGCAACCCGGGCTTGCCGCTGCGCGTCGCGGTTCAGTACGACTTCCGCCGCGAGCAGTCGCTGCTGCGCACGTGCGCGATCAGCATCATTGCGATCATCCTCGTCGGCACGGCTGTCGCGGCGACGCTCGCGTACTGGATCGCCGCATACGCGCTCAGGCCGCTGCGCCGCTTCGCCGCGCAGGCCGACCAGATCTCGAGCAGCCGGCTCGCGCAGCCGCTGACCGAAACGGAAATGGCAGGCGAGCTGAGAGAACTCGCGATCTCGTTCAACCGAATGCTCGCGCGGCTCAACGCATCGTTTACGCGGCTGAAGGAATACTCGTCCGATCTCGCGCACGACATCCGCACGCCGCTCACCAATCTGCTCGCCGAGGCGCAAGTCGCGCTGTCGCAGCGGCGGTCTGTCGACGAATATCGTCAGGTGATCGAATCGAGCGTCGAAGAATATCAGCGGCTCGCGAGAATGGTCGACGACATGCTGTTCCTCGCGCGCGCGGACGGCCATCAAAACAAGCTCGACATCGAGCCGATCGACGCCTATGCGGTAGCCGACCGGATCGTCCGCTATTACGAGACGGTCGCCGAAGATCGGGGCATCGAGATCGCCGTCGAAGGTCAGGCGAGTTTCAACGGCGACCTGATCCTCGTGCAGCGCACGCTAAGCAATCTGCTGTCCAATGCGATCCGGCATGCACCCGACAACTCGACGGTCGTCGTCCGCTGCGAGCAAACCGCGCGGGACGTCGTGATCGCCGTGACCGACACCGGGCGCGGGATCGAAGCCGTGCATCTGCCGCGGATCTTCGACCGCTTCTATCGCGTTGATCCGTCGCGCCATGACTCCGCGTCGGGAACCGGACTCGGGCTCGCGATCGTGCGCTCGATCATCGCCGAGCACGGCGGCGATTGCTGGGTCGAAAGCGTGCCGAACGTCTTCACGACGTTCTTCCTGCGCTTCCCTCGTGAGCATGTGGCCGACGACGTCGATTGTGCGCCGCCGGGCCATGATTCGCGTTGGCATCTCGAACAGACTTGAGTCATTTCGCGAATCATTTTAAATTCGAATTCGGCATTTTCATCAAAATGACAAAAACATCATTTGAAGGTCACGTTGCCGGAGGGTCTGTTGTTCAAAATGTCAATCATCGAATTCTCCTTCTGGATTCGATATTGATATGGAGAACGTATGAAAGCCAAATTCCTCACTGTCGCCCTCGCCGCCGCGATCGTTTCGCCGGCGGCATTCGCGGACGCGCCGGCCGGAAAGACTCGCGCCCAGGTCTATCAGGAGCTGGTCGAGGCGAAGGCTAACGGGCTCGACTACGTGACCGATGCGTCTTATCCGGAAATCTCGCCGCTCTACGCACCTCGCTTCGCGAACAAGGCCAAGCCGCAGCAGCCGACGCATGCGGTCGCCGATACGCGCGGCGACGCGAAGGCAGGGTCCTCGGGCAGCATGTCGGAGGCGGCCGAGGAGCAACGCTGCGTCGGCCCGCGGACGTTCTGCAACCCGTATGCCGGGTCCTGAGCGCCATGGCTGCGTCCCGCGTCATCGCGGATGGAACGTGCGGCAGGTCATCTTGCGATGCCTGCCGCTTTTTTCCGTTCGAATATGTGGCGGTGCGAAATGACCGCGCACGTGCAGCAAGACGGATTGGCGACGCGATCGCCTGCCGTCGCGTCAACGTGTCGCGAGTAGCGTCGGCAGATCACGCAGGAACGCGTCGCGCGTCCGTATGCCTGCGGAGACGGGTTGCTTGCCCTCGTCCTGCGTGAGATGCGCGAACACCAGCGTTTCCTTGCCACGTGTGATCCAGCCGACGAACCAGCCGAATCCGTGCGCTCTATCGCGCGTGCCGTCGGCCAGAAGCGGATAAGCCATGCCGGTCTTGCCGTGCACGACCGCTCCGTCGGCAAGCGTCGTCTTCTCGACGATTTGCTCGGTCATGTCGATCGCGGTCGCGGACACAGGCAGCTTGCGATTCAGCATCTTGCTCAGGAATCCAATCTGTTCGAGCGGGGAGATCTGCAGTGACGAACCGATCCACGCGCGATCGAGGCCGTTGTTCTTGCCGGGATCGCCGGACACGTCCGCATTGCCGTAATCGAACGCCTTCGCGTATCGCGCGAACCGCTGCGCGCCGAGATTGTGCGTGACGCGTTGCGAGTACCACACGACCGAATACTTGAGCCACCGCATCGGATCGGTCGGCTGCTTCCACGCCGCACCGCCCCAATCGATGTAGCCGTCGCGATACGGCAGCACCGGCTCGTGCTCGTTGCGCAGGAAGCCGGAGTCGTAGCCCATCAGGCTGATCGCGATCTTGAACGTCGAGGCTGGCGTCGCGCGACGGCTGCAATCGCCGTCCTTCAGCAGGAATTTGCCCGAGCCCGCATCGGCGATCGCCGTGCAGATCGTCTCGGCATGCGCCGATGCGGCGATGCAGCCAAGCAAAACGAGTGCGCTCGACAGTGCGTGTTTGATTTTCATTGTTGATCTTGAGGAAGTGGAGGATGACTTATCGTTCGACCCGAATGATCGAATCGACGATTTTATAGCCGGCCGTCACTCTTTCGCTCAGCGGATACGATTTGTTCGCCAGAATCACGACGCCAACCCTCTTCGACGGCACGAACGCCGCATACGTCGAGAATCCGTTCGTCGAGCCGGTCTTGTTGATCCACGCGTCCTGCTTCGGCGGCAGCGGCGGATTGAACGGCTTCGCGACGACGTCCTTGCCGATCAGATCGTTGCCCGCGAGCAGCTTGCCGAGACTCACCGGATACGGATACTGCTCCCAGATCAGGCTCTGGATCATGCCGTCGGCATCGTAGTAGCCGACGTGCGTCGCATCGAGTGCGCGCGCCCATTTGTCGCTCAACGGTACGAGCCCCATGTTCGCATCGATGAACTTGATCAGATCCGAGGTGCACGACCTGACGCCGTATGCTTCCGACGCGAGCATGCCCGCCTTCAGCCGAATCGGCGCGTCCTGCTTCGTGTAGCCTTGCGCATAATCGCCGCCCTGCTCGGCGGGCACGTCGATGTAGCTGTGCGTCATACGGAGCTCGGGAAACAGGTTTTTCTCGATCAGCGTCTCGAAGCGCTCGTTCATGCTCGCCGCCGCAATCACGCCGAGCGTGCCGATGCCGAGATTCGAATAGACGCGGTGCGTACCCGGCGTGTGCTCGGGCCGCCAGTGCTTCAGATAGTCGAGCAGCTCGGCGGTGTTCGTGATCCGGTCGGGCACGAAGAGCGGCAGGCCGGACGTCTGCGTGCCCATGTTCAGCAGGCTGATGCGATCAAAGCTGCTGCCTTGCAGCGCCGGCAGGTAGCGGCTCACGCTGTCGGCGAACGACAGTTCGCCCCCTTGCTGCGCGTACGCGGCAAGCGTCGCGGTGAACGTCTTGCCGAGCGAGCCGATCTCGAACAGCGTCCGGTCGGTGACAGGCTGCCGCGTCGCTTTCGACGCGACGCCATAGTTATAGAAGTAATGCCGGCCGTCGACGGTCACTGCGATTGCGAGCCCCGGGATGCCGTACTTGTCCTGCAGCGGCCGCGCGACGGCGTCGACGATGCGTTCGATGTCGGCCGGTTCGACGCCTCGCGCGGCGTGTGCGGCGGATGCGATGCAGCAGCTCAGCGCAAGCCACATCTTGATGACGAACTGCGTACTCTTGAGCATGGTGAATGGGGAAGATCGGAAGGTTCTGAATCGGACCGTGGGCGCTTTCGCGTCGCGAGCGAGATGATGCGTCGCGCGCGGCAGCCGCGCCGCATGCGACTGCGGTCCGGCATCCGCGCAACGATGGAAGGTGTACGCTCGCGACGCCGATCGATCGCCGAAAGCGTGGTCCAGGCTTCGGATATCGATCGAGAATTATTACAAACGGAATGCAAGTCGACAAGCGGCGATCGCGCGACGACGCCCGGGCCGGAAAAACACGCGAATCGACATGATTGGCGCAACGCGACGCGACGCAGCCGGTCGCGCGCATGAAGCGAGCTTGCCGATCGACGGTGCGACGAGCGTTTCGTTACATCGCGTACGCCGCCGTGCGAGCAATCGCCGCCGTGCGGCAAACGAAGCGCCTAAAGCAAAAACCGGATCGGCACGATGCCGATCCGGTTTCTCTCGTGCGCCGCGCCACGCGCGATCCGCCCAAGCGGCGCGCGACCGCGCGCAGCCGGACGGCTTCGGTATCATCCCCGCGTCGCGGTCTTCGCTTGCGACACCTTTACATCGTCGTCATCGTCGCCGTGACGATGCGGCGTCGCGTGCTCGCCGGCGCGCACCGGGTACGCCCGACCGCTCATCAGCCCCTTCCACAGCACCTTGTTATATGCGACCGCGTCGATCTTGTCCTCGACCGAGAAATCCATCCCGCGCGTCGCGAGCGCCCAGTAGCGCATTCCGTGCGTCGGCTTCAGCGCGGCGGTCTTGATGTCGCCGGACGGAACCGGCAACTGCGTGTTCGCGAGCAGGCCCGACGCCACCGCCTTGAAGCTCCATTTCGACTGGTTCAGGTCGAACACGTCGGTCATAGGACCTTGCGTCGCATCGAACAGCCCGAGGTGATCGAGGCCGAGCACCTCGGTGATCGTGCGGATCATGTTGACCGTCGTGTAGTGCGTGCTGACGACCGCATTCTGCTTCACGTACGGCCCGATCACGAACGCCGTGCTGCGGTGCGCATCGACGTGGTCCGGGCCGTCCTGCGCGTCGTCCTCGACGACGAAGATCAGCGTATCGGCTGCATACGCGCTGTTCGCGACCGCTTGCGCGACGCGGCCGACCGCGTAGTCGTTGTCGGCCATCTGCATCTCCGGCGTATTCACGCCGTCGAGCGCCGTCGCATAGGAACCCGTATGATCGTGCGGCAGACGCAGCAGCGTCAGCGACGGCATCTGGCCGTTCGCGACGAAGCCGTTGAACTCACGCTCCCACTCGAGCTCGCGATAGAGATCCGGATACGCGTTGTCGTAGCCCCGGAAGTACGGATCGGTGCGATCGATCAGCGCCGGGCTCGTCGCATACGTCTGCACGGCGTGATCGAGAAACGGCGTGCGATCGGGCGGAATCGCGGTCGGGCCGCTGTAGCGCGCGAGATCCGCGAAGAAGCCGTAGTTGCGCACCGTCAGGCCCGCACGCAGCGCCGCGTTCCAGATGTAGCCCTGCTGGACCGCGTCGGACGGGCCGTCGGGCGCCGACACGTCGGCGTTGCCGGGCAGCAGGTCCGGATCGGACGGCAGCGACGGATTCGCGGCCGCGCGCTGCGCACCCGTCAGGCCGACGTTGACGTTGCGGTTCGCGCCTTCCCAGTCGTACGAGCCGCCGCGCGCGCCCGAACGCGCCGGGCTGTTCGCGTAGTTGACGGGCAGCATCTTCGCGCCCGCGTCCGATTCGCGCGCGCCCGTGCTCCACGGCCAGCCGTCGCCGCTCACGTCGCCCGAGTCGTAGAAGTTGTCGAGCGTCACGAACGTCTTCGCGAGCGCGTGCATGCTCGGCGTCGTCGCGTCGGGAAACTCCGCGAGCGACGGGTCGCTGTTGCCACGGCCGACGTCGCCGAGGATCTGGTCGTATGTGCGGTTCTCCTTGACGATATAGATCACGTGCTTGATCTTTTTGCGCAGCGCGGTCATCGTCGCGATGTCGTTCGACGTGAGCGCTGCGTTGAAGCTGTTGTTGTTCGCCACCTGCGTCGTCAGCAGATCGAGCGTCTTGCTGCCCGGCGCCGGCATCCACATGAGACCGCCCTTGCTCAGTTGTTCGATGTACTGATTCTCGACGAGCTTCACCGGCGTGTTCTTCACCGGGCACGGCACGGTGCGGCCGCTGTCCTTGCAGTTGCCGGGATTCGGGCCCGGCATGTTCTTCGTGTAGACGACATACAGTGCGTTCGCCGCGCCGACCGCGACGTCGGACGGATACCAGCCGGTCGGAACGAGGCCCGTGACGGCGGGCGACGCGCCCGCGAGCGAGATCACCGCGACGTCGTTCGTGCCGCGGTTCGTCACGTACAGCGTGCGCTCGTCGGCGGACAGCGCGAGCCCGTTCGGCGACGCGCCGCGATACTGCATTTCGGTAACGAGGCCCGCAGGCGCGACCGTCGACACGGTCGACACGACCTTGTTCGCGCCCGTGTCGATCATCGACACGACGTCCGCGTTGTCGGACGCAACGTAAAGACGCGTCTGCGCGGCGTTCAGCACCATCTTGTTCGGATTGCCCTTGACCGGAATGCGCGTGACGACCTGCGGCGCGTTCGTCGAGATATCGACGACGACAATCTCGCGGTCGCGCTCGCTCGACACGTATGCGGTCTTGTTGCCGACGATGCGCACAGCGTTCGGATACTCGCCCCCCGGCGTGCCCGACGCGCCGCCGCTCTTGCCCGGACGCAGATCGCGCTCGGCGAGCACCGCGCCCGCGCCGAGATCGACGAGCGTAACGGAATCGTTGTAGCGATTCGCGACGACCGCACGCTTGCCGTCCGCCGTCACGTCGACACCCGTCGCGAGCGGCGTGCTGCCGATCCCATTGCCCGTCTTGTGATTCAGCGCGATTGGCGCGCCGGCTTCGCCCCACGCGCCTTGCGAGAACGCGAACCGGTGCAGGTTGTCGCCGCCGCCGCCCGTCACGTAGAAGTGCTGACCGTCCTGCGCGAACGCGATACCAACGTAGGTGTCGGGCACCTGCAGCACCTGCTTCTTGACGGGTGCGCCGCCGGAGACGTCGAACACGAACACGTATTCGCTCGAATCGGCCTTGACCATCTTGCCGTTCGCATCCGATACGTTGTTGTAGCCGCTCGTGAGCACGAGCAGTGTCTTGCGGTCCGGGCTGAGCGCCTCGGAAACCGGTTGCCCGGCGATATAGTTCGGCAGGTCCGTCAGCCCCGGATTCAGCGAAACGAAAGCGGCGCCCGGCGCCGCCGCGGGCGAGATCAACTGGCCCGTGGCAAGCAGCGTCGTACTGGTATCGCCGAGCGCGGGCGTGTCGACGGAATCACTGTTGCACGCGGCAAGCGCGAGCGCCGTCATCCCCACGAGCAGGAAACGTCTATACACGATTGAACCTCTTCAGGAAGGGGCGACGCCGCCGCGCGGCATCGGCGTTGTAATGGTCGGTAATAGACAGGAAAACTAAGGGCGTGGAGTGACCCGACGATGACAGAGCGGAAAACGTGTGATACGTGGAGCGGCAGAGAGGCGGCGTCGACGAGCCCAAACCCATTCCGGATGCTGCAACGCGCACTTGGCAAGCAACAGGATTTTCACGGCGACCGCGGTCGAGCGGCCATCGCGTCATGCAAGCCAAGCCTCGCTTGCCGGCGTCGTTCGAAAGCGGCGCACGCACCGAAGCCGAATGCGGCGGCATGCGCCGCGTTGTGCGACTGCGGTCGCGGCGGTTCGCTTCATTGACGGGGACATTCGACGTCGCGGCGGTCGATCGCCGCGTGATGCTCGGCCCGATTCACCCGAACCGGGCGGCCAATGAGAAACGTCGCCCGGCACGCGAGCCGGCGGCCGTCACGCCGGCTGCGTCGGCGCCGCCGAAGTTTGCTGCGTGCGCGACACTTTGCGTGCCAGCAGCACGATGACGAGCAACGTGACGACATAAGCGGCGATCTGAATGCCGGCCGGTCGCGCGGTATAGCCGACGAGCGTATGCAGCATCTTGCCGACGACGCTCGATTCCTTCAGCAGCCAGGACGTGTCCCAAACGGTATCGCCCCACGACGGCAGCCAGCCGGCCGACACGAGAAATCCGACGCCCTGACTCGCCATGCCGGCGGCGAGCAGGACAATCAGCGCATTGGTCACGGAAAAGAGGCGCTGCAACGGAATTTGCAGCAGCCCCGCGTACATGGCGACGCCCAGCCCGACGCCGCCGAGCACGCCAAGCACGCCGCCGACGATCATCTGCGGCGTCTGCTCGGGATCGCCCGCCGCAATGCCGTACAGGAACAGTACGGCCTCCGAACCTTCGCGCAGCACCGCAACGCCGACGACGACCGCGAGCCCCGTCAGCGGCCGGCTGCCCGCCGCGACGGCCTTGCCGACCGACGACAACTGCTGCGCCATCTCGCGGCCATGCTTGCCCATCCAGATGCTGTGCCACGCGAGCATGATGACCGCGACGAACATCACCCCCGCGTTGAACACCTCCTGCCCCATGCCCGACGCCCATGCGGAAATCACGTCGGCGAACGCCGCGATGAGCGCGGCGCCGATCACGCCGCCGAGCAGGCCGCCGCTCACCCACCACCCACGCCTCGGCACGCCCTTGGTCGCCGCGAGAACGATGGACACGACCAGTGCCGCTTCGAGCACTTCCCGGAATACGATGACGGCGGTGGAGAGCATGTTGTGCGGCGCTTACTTGACGGTCAGTTTCGTTTTCGATTCGGCTTCGTGATACTCGTCGTGGAACTCGTATACGCCTGCCTTTAGCGGCCCGATGAAGATGTCGACCTGCTTGCCGGCGGGAATCACCTTCTCCGCCTTGAAATCGTCGCTCTCGAATTCGGCGGGCGTCGCATCGAGGTTCTTGACGGTCACCTTCACCTTCTTGCCGGCGGGGATCGTGAGACCCGCGGGCGAGAACTTGTGGTTCTTCAGTGTCAGGTTGTACGTGTCATCGGCAGCGAAAGCGTGCGTTGCCGAAGCGGCGAACACGGTCAGCGCGAGCGCGGAAATTGTCTGAAGCGTTTTCATGAAAGTGGACGATAGTGAGATGCGGACGATAATAGGAGCGATTCTCGTTCAGACAATTCGATATCCTTATTCACATTGTGGACATAGCGCTCCAGCCGTTCGCGTACGCATCGCCTGGGCGAAGATGTGCCGGGCGACGCGACCGCGGCGCGATGCCGTCAATTAGGCAAACCACCTGTCGTTTTCGGCATCGTATGAAGAAGGCGCTCGACAGGGCCTGGTTGCAATCCCTCGCACGAGGCACGAACGTCGATCGATCGATTGTCGTGTATGGCTGTTTCGGTCGATGGTTGAGCGACGTGGATTGCCGCTGTCGGCGGCTTGCAATACGGAGCCGATGGCAAACGTCGAAGGCCGCTGTAAGGTATTGATTGCCCGATTCGTCTGATTTTATTGGCGACAACATGATCGCTTCGCGTAATTGGCGAATTGTGATCGTGTAAATGGCGGGAATCGGCTGCGTCCGCATGCCCCTCGGCAATTGCGTCGCAACAGATCGAAACCAGACGACGCACGCGATATGCGATCCCCTTGGTTGACCACCCATCCTGTTGAACGGATACCGGGCACTTCGGCTGAAATCGCTATTCGTTGCGTGTTCGCTTGCGGCGGCCCGCATGAGCACGGATCGGCTTCGTGGTCCTGGTGCCCCCCCTACTCGACCGTCACCGATTTCGCCAGATTCCTCGGCTTGTCGATATCCGCCCCCCTGATGCACGCCGCGTGATACGCGAGCAGTTGCAACGGCACGACATGCAGGATCGGCGACAGCAACCCGTAGTAATCGGGCATCCTCAAGACCGAAATCCCGTTGCCGTTGTCGATCCGCGTGTCTGCATCGGCAAACACGTAAAGCTGCCCGCCGCGCGCGCGCACTTCCTGCATGTTGGACTTGAGCTTCTCGAGCAGCGCGTCGTTCGGCGCGATCGTCGCGACCGGCATCGTCTGCGTCACGAGCGCGAGCGGCCCGTGTTTCAGCTCGCCCGCCGGATACGCTTCCGCATGGATATACGAGATCTCCTTCAGCTTCAACGCGCCTTCGAGCGCGATCGGATAGTGAAGCCCGCGCCCGAGGAACAGCGCGTTCTCGTGCGGGGCGAACTCGTCCGCCCAACGCGCGACCTGCGGCTCGAGCGCGAGCACGTCCTCGAGCGCGCCGGGCAGCCGGCGCAGTTGCTGCGAATAGCGCTCGAGCCACGCGCCGTCGACGTAGCCGCGCATCCGCCCGAGCGTGACCGCAAGGATGAACAGCGCGACGAGCTGCGTCGTGAACGCCTTCGTCGATGCGACGCCGATCTCCGGGCCCGCCCGCGTCAGGAAGCGCAACCCGGTCTGCCGCATCATCGCGCTCGTCGGCACGTTGCAGATCGCGAGCGTATCGATGTGGCCGAGCGCCTGCGCATACTTCAGCGCGGCGAGCGTATCGGCCGTCTCGCCCGATTGCGACACGACGACGATCAGCGTGTTCGGCATCGCGACCGCGTCGCTGTACCGATACTCACTCGCGATCTCGACCTGCGCGGGTATCCGCGCGATCGTCTCGAGCCAGCGGCGCGCGGTCAATCCCGCGTAATGGCTCGTCCCGCACGCGAGAATCAGCACGTTGTCGATCTGCTCGAACGCACGCCGCGCGTCATGGCCGAACACCGCCGGATCGAAGAGCCCGGCGTCGGGAATCGTCGCGGCCACCGCGCGCGGCTGCTCGTAGATCTCTTTCTGCATGAAGTGCCGATAATCGCCAAGCTCCACGGCGCCCTGCGTCGACGACACGGTCTGCACCGCGCGCACGACCGGCTTGCCGTTGCGATCGACGATCCGCGCACCGCCCGGCGTCAGCTCGACGATGTCGCCTTCGTCAAGAAAAATGAACTGATCGGTGATGCCGGCGAGCGCGAGCGCGTCCGATGCGAGAAAACACTCGCCGTCCTTCAGCCCGACGACGAGCGGCGAGCCGACGCGCGCGCCCACCAGCCGGTTCGGCTCGGTCGCGCTGAACACGGCGATCGCATATGCACCGCGCAATTGCTGCGTCGCGTCGCGAACCGCGGACAGCAGGTCGCCGCGATACTTGCTCTGGATCAGATGCGCGACGACCTCGGTGTCGGTCTGCCCGTCGAACTCGTAATGCTGCTCGCACAGTTGCGAGCGCAGTGCTTCGTGATTCTCGATGATGCCGTTGTGGACGAGCGCGATGTGATCGCGCGAGAAGATCGGATGCGCGTTGCACGTCGCGGGCGCGCCGTGCGTCGCCCAGCGCGTGTGCGCGATCCCCGTGCTGCCGGTCAGCCCAGCCGTGCGCACGTGCGCCTCGAGATCGGCGACGCGCGTCACGCTGCGTTCGCGTCGCGCGACGCCGTCGACCACGGTCGCGACGCCGCACGAATCGTAGCCGCGATATTCGAGGCGGCGTAAGCCTTCAATCAGAATCGGAACGATGTTCCGTTGCGCGACCGCGCCGACGATGCCACACATGACTCGTTACCTCCGATGACTTGCGATGCCTGCGCGCGTTTTTTCCTCAGCGCAGCACGGCGGCGGCCGACGCTGTCGTGAACCCGCAGCGCGCGGGCGCGACCGGATCGGCCATCCTGCTTTCGAATGCCAGATAAAGCGCCTCCTCGAGCACGTTCCAGTGCGGGCCGTGCCGGTAAGGACCGGAACGCGCATGCCAGCACGCGACGGTGTTCCAGTCGTTCATCTTGTAAGCGATGAGCGCGATCAAGCCCCACGGAAAATCGGTGCCGGCGAGTTGCAGCCAGGTCGTCCCATAGCGGTGCATCCACTGCGCGTAGATCGTCGCGTTCGATTGGTCGGGCACGCGGATGCCCGACAGGATCGGGAAGATCTGCGCGACTTTCTCCGGGTAAAAGCTCGTGTCGTCCACCTGCTGCGTGCTCGCCCGGAAGCCCGATTGCGGGCCGCGCCAGAACACCTGCAGGATCGCGGCCGACAGCCGGTCGGCGCGACGACTCCACGGGCCCGCATGCGCGTAGTCGGAGCGCCGGATGTAGTACGCGGCGAGCGCCTGCAGCGCACTGTGCACTTCGACGTTGTCCATCAGCAGCGCGACGTGCAGCGTCGGAGAGATCTGATAGACGCCCGTGTGCTTGTCGAGCAGCGTGTCGAGGTGCGCGCTCGCGCGCGCGAGGCTGCGCGCCCAATTCGCAGGCATGCCGTTCGGCGGCGCGAAGCGGACGAGCAGCTCCATCCACGTCGCCATCATCGAGTCGTCCGCGTCGGCGTCCGCACAGGCGGCGTATTGACTGTCCTTCACGCAGAAGCGGCCGAAGCCGCCGTCCGCGCGCTGGCGCGGCAGCAGCCACGCGATCCATGCACGCGCGGCCTGGCGCGCGTCGAGTTGCGCATCGGTGGCGCCAAGGAGCGCCTTCGCGGCGAAATACGGATCGATGCCGGCGCCGTTCAGGCGTACGGTGATTGCGCCGTCGGGCCGCTGGTAGTAGCCGCTCAACTGCAACTCGGCGGCGTGCGTGCAAAGCGCGACGCCGCACATGGCAAGCACTGCGACGCGCGATGCGCGGCGTAGCAGGAGACGGGCCGCCGCGCATGCGCGAGCGGCTCCGACGAGCGCGGACCGGTTCATGATGTCGTGCGCTTCCGCGCGGTTGTGCTTCCGAGTCGTCGCCGGCGCGGCCCGAAGCCGTGCCGGCGGCGTGTTGCATGAGCTACATCACTGCACCTTCGCGCTCGTGAACTTGAGGCTCGTGCCGGTGCCGGCGATCACGAGCCAGTTCGTCGCGTCGGTGCCGACGACAGTGGCCGCGCCTTGTGTGACGATCGGCTGTGCATACGCCGCCTTCGGCAGCAGCCACGTCATGTTCGCGAGGTTCGTCGGATGACTCGCCGCGAATGCCCAGCTAGCGCCCATGTCGGCCGCCGACCACGTGACGTTCAGACGCGAGCGGTCGAAGTTCGTGATGTCGCTCATCGTGTACCACGTGAACTGGCCGAGCAGCTTCAACGCGTTCGCCTGCGTGAAGATCGACGTCAGCACGGTCGGGTAGAACGACGCGCCGTACGGGTGTGCGTAGATCAGCCGGCTCGTGCGGTTCGCGACGACGAAGTTGATGAGGTTCGTGTACCAGTTCGTGACGTCGGTGAGTGGCACGCCGTATTGCTGGAACTCCTCGAACGTCGCGTACTTGCCGAACGGCATCACCGGATACGACCACAGGCCCGGGTTCAGCAGCGCGCCGTTGCGATACGCGCGGGTCGGCGCGGAACCGGTGTGGCCGGTGAAGTAGTAGCCGTTGAAGCCGTTGCTTTCGAGCCAGTTCACGGACCAGGTCGGCGTGTTGCCTTCGGGTGCTGCGTATTCGACGTCGGGCATCCCCGTCGCGCTCATCACGGCCTGATGGTTCATCACCAGATACTGCTGGAACGTGCTCTGGTTCGTCTCGCTCGCGTACGCGCCCCAGTAGTCGTGTATCCATCCGCCGTGGCTGCCGATGTGGTGGCCCTTGCCGAGAAGGTACTTGACGAGATTCAGCGCGGTCGAGTTGTAGTCGAGGTTGATGCCGTTGCCGTCGCCGAACGTCGCTTCGTCCGGGCCGGCGGTGAATACGATCGAGAACGGGCCGTTCGTCCACACGCCGAGGCTTTTCAGGTACATCGCCGGCTGGATCTGGTCTTCCGCGCAAAAGTGCCAGTTGAACACGATTCCGGCCTTCGCCTTCGGCAAATTCGACAGCGACGGCAGCTTCAACAGGTTCGTGCCGAAGTAGCGCAGGTAGCCGTGGATCAGCATGCCATCGGTCTGGCCGTCGAGGTACGCGAGCGGCAGGTTCACGAACAGCACGCCGCCGTTGCCGTACGTGTTGTAGCCGGACACGAGGCCGAAGGTCGGCGACGTCAGGATCGTCGTGCCGGTATACGTGCCTTGCGTGACAAAGCTCGGATACGTGAGGAAGCCGTACACGTAGCCCGAGATGCCTTCGAGCGTGTCGGTCAGCGCACTGGTCGTCGCAGGCAGCGTGGTCGTCGTGGTGGTCGTGGTCGCCGCGGTGGTCGCCGTGGTCGCGGTGGTCGCCAGCGAACTCGCGGTGTACGTGCCCGACTTGACCGGCTTGCCGGTGACGAAGCCCGTCAGCTTGGGCGCGGTCGACGTGAACGTGCCCTTGCCGTTCTTCGGCAATGTATAGCCGAACCACGCGCTGTGGTTGTAGCCCTTCAGGCCGCCCGGGTTCGACGGGCTCGCGGACAAGTACATCAACGTGCTCGGCGTGGCCGTGCTCGTCGTGCCGGTCGCCGTCGACAGCAGCGCGCTCGTCGTCGTGGCCGCCGACGTCGTCGTCCACGTCATCGACTTGCCGGGCGGCACCTGGAGCGTGCGCAGCCAACTGCTCATGCCGGTCACGTTGCCGAGGCCGATCATGTTGGCGCCGAGCTGGTCGTACAGTACGTAGTCGACGCCGACCATCGAGCTGAAGCGCGATTTCGGAATCGGATAGAAGCCCGCCGAATTCAGCACGCCGAAGTCGTAGACGAGCAACACCTTGCCGCCGTTCAGCGCGTAGTTCTGGATCGCGGTGACGAGCGTGTCGTCGGCGACCGTATGCACCTGGTCGGGCAGGATGAGCCCAGGATATTGCGACAGCGTCGCACCCGCCTGCATGAACTGTCTGTCGGTCATCACCGTGATCTGCAGCCCTTCCTCCTGTGCGCTGTCGAGCCAGGCGGACACCCTCGGATCGGGCAGCGTGAGCGTATCCGGCACCAGCAACAACAGTTGATTGGTGGCTGCGCGCGCGATGCCTGGGCTGAACGCGAACGCGAGCGCGAACAACGCGAACACGACTCGCAAGAACTTGCCTGACTTTGCCAACATGATGCGCTCCTCTCTACAGGGAAGGGCGGCTCGCGACCGGCTACGATGCGGCAAGCGCGCCGCCCGGCAGGCCGGTCCCGGCCTCGTGGGTGTGATGGCCGTCCATCGCGCCGGCACGATGTCCAGCGTCCTCCGATGACGGCTACGCCTCGTATTCGGCGTAGCACTGCAATTGGACCTACCCCCGGTAGAAGCGAGCTCCGTGCCATTTGCTTCGGATGCCCGAACAACGTGGCTCTGCGGTCGGTCGTGCGGGTCACCCCTTGACGAAATCGCGTGAATTCGTCTCAGCGCTGATACGGAGAGGGGTTGCTTATCGGCCGCTCAAGGCGGCTCGCGCGTCAACGCGCCGCGCCAGCTCGCGCAATAGCTGTAGAGCGTGACGAGCAGCCCGATCAGAAGTGGCGCGCCGAGCACGAAATAGCAGAACGGCACGAACAAGAGCGAGCCGTGATAGATCACGACCGCGTGCAGCAGCAGCACGAACGGCAGCGCGAGCACGAAATAGCCGAGCACGAGCAACGACGCGAACGCCTTCTGCGCGAACGAGAAATCGAGCGGGTAGTAGAGCGCCGCCATCAGCAGCGGAACCAGCGCGATCGCCGCGGCGTTCATCACGAACACATCTCGCAAATGAAGCGATGCCTCGTACGGGAACGTGCCCGGCATCGCCGCGCCGGGCGCGGCCGGGCCGTACATCGCCCAGAAATACAGGCAAATCATCAGTTGCGCGAACGCAGCGATCCGCAGCAGGTATGCAACGGGCAGCCATTTCGTCCGACGAACGAACGTGGCCGCGAAGCCCGCCGTGCAGATCGCGGCGGTCGCGAACAGCAGCGTGCCGCTCGGCATCCGCGCGACGAGATTGATCGACAGCAGCGGCACGCGCGGCACGCGCGCCGGATAGCCGAGCACGACCGCGGTCAGCGACGGATCGAGCTGGCGCGCACCCCATCCGAGAACCGCTCGCCAGTATCGCCATGCGTACGGCAGCGCGAGCCACAGCAGCGCGTACAGCGCGGGAGTGAGACATGCGATCGACGCGAGCCAGCGCCGCGGATACGAGTGCGTGCGCAACGAGCGATCGGCGGACGGCGGGACGGGTTCGATTTCCATGCGGCCCGCCCGTCACCACCGATAGAACACGCCAACTTCGCCGCCGAAACGCGAGTAGAACGGGTTGTGGTAGTAATCGAACTCGACCTGTGTGCCCCATTTGCGCGTGACCCAGTAGCGCCACCTCAGCGACATCTCGTGGCTGCGGAAATCGGTGATCTGCGCGTTGTTGCCGATCACCTGATACGCCTCGCGGCCGAAACCGCCGCGCAATACGATCACGCTCTTGCCGACCTCGCCGTACGTGAGCGCGCCGTAATACGCGGGCGCCTTCACCGAGCCCGGCGAGTCGACCGTATAGTTCCAGCCCGCCTCGAAGATCCACTTCGGCAGCGCGTACCAGATCGCGCCGAGGTGATAGAGCTGGTCGCGGTGGCCGTTGCGGTTCCATGCGTAGCCCGCGCCCGCCGACAGCACGAGTGAACGGTTCGAGAGCAGCTTGCGGTTGATCGACAGGTCGACGCGCGCGCTCGGCAGGATCGTGCCGGTCGTCGTGCCCGCAAAGCCGATGCCGCCGAACCAGTCGGGCCCCATGTCCTGGACGTAAGTGACCGCGCCGAGCTGTGTGGTCTCGCCGAAGCGGCGGAGCTGCGAGAGCTCGCCGATGACCGTGCGGCCGCCCGCCTGATAGAGGCCGCGCAGATGCACGCCGTACCAGTTGCCGTAGCCGTGCGTCAGATGCGCGGTCGAGTACGCGAGCGACAGCTCCGCGTGCCGCTCCTGCGGCGCCTGGACGTGCGTGACGATCGCCTCCGGCAGCGTCGGCTGGTTCTCCTGGCTCGGCGTGCCCTCGGCGAGCGGCCAGCCGTCGGGCATTCCCCCCGAGTCGACCTTCACGAGCGCCGTCTCGTCGAACTGACGCGGCACGATGACGAGCGGCGCGGCGGGCGGCGTCACGGGTTGCTGTGCGGGCTGCGGTGCGGGCTGCGGTGCGGCCTGCGGTGCGGCCTGCGGTGCGGCCTGCGGTGCGGCCTGCGGTGCGGCCTGCGGTGCGGCCTGCGGTGCGGCCTGCGGTGCGGCCTGCGGTGCGGCCTGCGTCACGGCCTGCGGTGCAGCCGCCGCCGCGATCACGGCCGCCGCGGCCGGCGCGGGCGGTTCGGCCGGCACGGCGGCCGGCGGCGCGGAAAGTTCGGCGGATGCAGCGGTCGACGCATCGATCGAGGCCGCGCGTGCAGGCGGTGTGCCGAACGCGCAGACGCAGGCGAGCGCAAGCGCGGCGAGGGGAACGGGCGGGCCGCGTCGACAACCAAACGCATGCATGTCGATCTCCTGTTTTACGACGCGTGATACCAGCCGCTGCGCCACGCGACGAGATCGCCATGTACGCATGCATGGCCGACGACCGACACATCGCGCGCGCACGCGCTGACCGGATGATCGGCCGCGCCGATGCGCGCGCCCGTCAGCCGCAGCAGGCCGCCCGCCGACACGACGCCGTCGATGCAGCTCGCTTCGTCGAGCAACACGTCGTGGCGCACGAACACCGCGCCGTGCAGCAGCGCATCGCACTCGAGCTCGACGCTGTGCGCCCTCACGCTGCCGAGCAGCACGCAACCCTCGCCGAGCGTCAGCCGGCCTTCGACGATCAGCGTGCCGTGCAGGATCGTGTGCGGCGGCAGGCGGACGTCGCGCTGCACCAGATAGCGGTCGTGCAGGACACGGTGCGGCACGCCGGACAGATGGCTCGTGATGGACATCGCGCGATGCGGCGTCAGCGCGCCGTCGCGGCCGAACGCGCGCGCGGTGCGGCCGAACACGATCGGCGTGCCGTGCAGATTCGCGAATCCCCCGCAACCGTGCAGGCGCACCGTCTGCCCGACCACCGCGCCGCGCACGAGCGTGTTGTCGATGTCGACGCTCGGCGCGTAAGCGAACCCGCCGAGCGCGGCGCCCGCGCGAATCTCGATGCGCTCCTCGGCAAACGCGTACGCGGCGTGCGAGCCCGCGCCGAGCGCGATCGTCCGGTCCGCATACAGCACGCCGTCGCGCCGCTCGCCGCGCGCGAGGCTAAGCGCCTCGACGTGCTCGACGCACAAGCCGAGCGCCTGCCACGGCGGCGCCGCGTCGCCCTGCGCGGGCGGCTCGCCGCGCACGTTCGCGCGCAGCGCGTCGAGCCACTGCGCGGCGCGGTGCGGATAGTCAACGAACGGGCCGTCGCCGATCGGCAGCGCGTCGACGTCGCTGCGCTTCACCAGTTCGTTCAGGAGCGGCAGGAACGGCAGGCCGAGCATCCCCGCCACCGGCATCATCACGTTGAAGGTCGTCATCGCTCATCGTCTCGAATTCAGCGGCCGGCGAAAGCGCTCGGTCTTGTCCCAACGCAACTCGCGACGCAGCAGCCCGTCGAGCGCGAGCCCCCACAGCGCGGCGACGACTGCCACGATCGTCACGCAGAATCCGACGACGATCACCGGCACGAGCCGCAGCCGCGTCGCGCGGCCGTCGAGGCGCGCCGCGACGACGATCTCGAAGAACACGCCGAAGTTGCCGACCGCGCTGAAGGCGAAGAGCGCGAACACGGACATCAGCAGGCCGAGCGCGAGCGAATCGATGCCGTTCGCCAGATAGAGCGCGAGCGCGATGCCCCACGCGAGCGCGAGCAGCGCGGGCATCACGAACACGCCGAGCAGCAGCGCGCCGTCGAGGCGGCAGCGTCGCGACATCACCGGGTTGCGCAACAGCGGAATCAAATAGCGGAACAGCGTCTGGTTGTGGCCCTTCGCCCAGCGGGTGAGCTGACGCGCGCGCACGGGCCAGCGCTCCGGCACTTCCTCGTAGCATTCCGCATGGTTCAGGTAGACGGTGCGCCAATCGCTCAGCAGCAGCCGGTAGGTCAAATCGGTGTCTTCGGCGAGCGTGTCGTCGCGCCAGCCGCCGACCGCGTCGAGCGCGCTCTTGCGAATCCCGCCGACCGTGCCGCCGAACTGCGGCACGAGGCCGAGGTTGTTGCGCGCCTGCTGGTTCACCTGATAGCCGCCCGCACGCTCCAGATCGAGGAGGCGCGCAAGCAGATTGCGATCGGCGTTCTGCGGCACGACGCGGCCCATCACCGCGCCCACTTCCGGATCGAAGAACGGCGCGACCAGTTCCTTGAGCAGGCCCGGGCGCGGCAGGTAGTCGGCGTCGAACACGACCATGATGTCGCCGTGGATCTCGCGCAGCGCGTCCTTCAGCGCCGCCGCCTTGCCCGGCTTGCCGCTCTCGCGGTGAAACGGCCTGATGAGATCGGGCGCGAGCGCCTGCACCTCGTCGATCAGCGCGCGCGTGTTGTCAGTCGAGCGGTCGTTGACCGGGATGATCGTCAGCCGGTCGCGCGGGTAGGTCGTCACGAGCAGCGCCATCAGGCAATCGACGACGACCGCCTCCTCGTTGTGCGCGGCAACGAACACGGTGATCTCCGGCCAGTCCGCGTGCGTGATCGCGCAGTACGGCGCGTGCTGCGGCTTGAACAGGCGATCGAGACTGAACACGTAGTGGCGCGCCGCGTAGATGCAGGTCAGCAACGCGAACCCCCACAGATAGGCCGTGCACAGCGCGGCGGCGATACCGCTGCCGGACGCGGACTGCGCGCCGGCGGCGGACGGCCGGACGGCCGCGAACGGCGGTCGCGCCGCGTCGAACGGCGCGGGCTCGGCGGGCGGAAACGCGTCCGCGTTCGCCTCCGCGTTCGGCCGGCTCGGCTCGGCGAACGCGCGGACGTGCAAGGCTGCCTCTGCCTCGCGCATGAGCGGAACCGACGCGAGCGATGCAGACGCCGGCCGCATTGCGGTATCGCGCACGATCAGCGAGCACGCGAGCACGATCAGCAGCAGCGCGCATTCGACACACAACGACATCGCCCGCCTGTTCTTCATGCTCGTCCCCGTGTCCGCGTCGGCAGCGGCTCGCGCTCGCCCCCTCACGGACTTGCAAAAGGAAACCGGCGCTGAGTGCCGCGCGCGTGTCGCGCGTCGCCGTCCATCGCGCCGCGTCGCGTCGCGGAACATGCATTGCGACGCCGAATTTCCGGTTTCGTCACATCGGCCGTTCCTTTGGTGTGTTGTCGTCGAATCGCGTCGGAACGGGTCTGTGGTGGTTCAAAGCAAAGGACGAGCCATCGTGCGGGAACGACCGCGCGGCAACGATTTCGCGGCGAAGCCGGGAGCCGCGCGCCGACTCGGGCGCAGCGTTTTGATTCATCGACGAATCAACGTCTGGGCCGCCGCCGCCGATACCGCCTCTCGCATCGCTCGGCAAAGTGCGCGTGCGTGCGCTCGCAGGCAGTCGCGAAGCGCCCGCGCGCCGCCGTGGCGACGCGCGCGCGAATCGACTTCGCCATGCTCGCGGGCCCCGCCGTTACCGCAAACGATTGGCGCCTGCGCGCGCCCGGCGCGCGTCTCCCGCCTCCATGCGCACCGCAGCATGGCCGCGTTTCAGAATCGCAACGTTTCGCGACGGCGGCGGCAACGGCCCGCTTTCGGCCCGACACGGCAGGGAAATCCCTGACGAAATGCGCCGCGCGACAAGCGCGCCGCCCGTCCGCCCGACGGTCGTCCATGCGTGCCGGGCCCAGGCGCGTCAAAGGTCTTTGCCGGACGCCGCGCCCTATGCGCGCACAGCGCACCGCAACCGCATTTGTGCACCGCTCCAACGCGGCGCACGGCACGCGCGTGCCGCGCCGCGCAATGCGATCGGGCGCCGTAACAGCGGCGAGACGTTCCGGCGCGCCGGAACGGCGAGCGCCGTCGCCCGGCGCGACTGTGACGACGCTGGTTTGAATATTGCTGAGCTAGTGGGCGACGCAGTGCGTCGCGTGCGTCGCGCGTAGGCGTACTCGGCACGCGCCGCCGATCCCCGACATCACGAGGAGCGATTCATGACGTGACCGCCCAATCGCCACGAACCAGCCAGCCGGCCGCGACGCGATTCGCACGACGCATCGTTGCGGACACGCTGTGCACGGACGTCGAAACACCGTCGCGTCGTGCGGCGGACCGCCTGCTCGAGCCTGACGGCGCGACGCGGTCCGCGCGCGCCGCTCGCTCGTACTCAAGCTTTGCGACACGCGGCCGCTTTGCCGCGTGCCGGATCGACTGGAACAACCGCGAATCGGGGACCAAGATGAAGAAAATCTTGCTTGCGTTCGGCACTCGTCCCGAGGCCATCAAAATGGCGCCGCTCGTGCGTGCGCTGCAGGCGCGAGCCGACGTCGACGCAAAAGTGTGCGTGACCGCGCAGCACCGCCAGATGCTCGACCAGGTGCTCCAGCTGTTCGACATCACGCCCGCGTACGACCTGAACCTGATGCGGCAGAGCCAGACGCTGACCGACGTGACGACTGGCATCCTTCAGACGATCGGCACCGTGCTTGACGACTTCGATCCGGACATCGTGCTCGTGCACGGCGACACGACGACGACGCTCGCGGTGAGCCTCGCCGCTTTCTACCGCTACTTGCCGATCGGCCACGTCGAAGCGGGGCTGCGCAGCGGCGACATCTGGTCGCCGTGGCCCGAGGAATTGAACCGGCGCGTGACGGATGCGGTGTCGTCGTGGCACTTCGCGCCGACCGAGCGCGCGCAGCACAACCTGTTCAGCGAAGGCGTGCCGACGCAAGGCGTCGTGCTGACCGGCAATACGGTGATCGACGCGCTGCACGACGTGAAGCGCATGCTCGACGCCGACGCGCCGCTTGCACGCGAGATCGCCACGCAGTTTCCGTTTGTCGGCCGCGACGAGCGCGTCGTGCTGATCACCGGCCATCGGCGCGAGAGCTTCGGCGAGCCGTTCGAGCATTTCTGCGACGCGCTGCGCACGCTCGCGCTCCGCTATCCGGACGTACGCTTCGTCTATCCGCTGCATCTGAATCCGAACGTGCAGAAACCGGCGCATTCGCTGCTCGACGGTCTGTCGAACGTTCATCTGATCGCGCCACAGGAGTATCTGTCGTTCGTGTTCCTGATGTCGCGCGCGCATTTCATCATCACCGATTCGGGCGGCATCCAGGAAGAAGGGCCCGCGCTCGGCAAGCCCGTGCTCGTCACGCGCGAGACGACCGAGCGGCCGGAGGCGATCCAGGCGGGCACCGCGCGGCTCGTCGGCACGAATACCGAGCGCATCGTCGACGAGGCGTCGCGGCTTCTCGACGACGACGACGCATACGACGAGATGTCGCGCGCGACGAATCCGTACGGCGACGGCCATGCGAGCGAGCGGATCGTCCATGCGCTGCTCAACATGCCGTACGCAACCGCGACGACACGCTTCCCGCTCGCCGCCATCGAAGCGCCATGCAATGCGCTCGCGCTCGGCCTGCACGCACTGAGGTCCGCGTGAACGTGATCGTCTGGCGGCACGCGGGCCGCGGCGTCTGCGCAAGCGGCCGGGCGGGCGAAGTCTGCGCGTGCGCGCGCGGCTGCCATGCGGTGATCGGGCAGCGACGGGTCGCGTCGCTGCCCGGGCGGATCGGCGGCGGATGCGGCGGGTGCTGCTGCGGACATGGGCCGCGCGCGACGCAATGTCCGGCCGGGCGATGTTGTCGGCAGCGGTGATGCGGAACGCGTGAGAGGGGGAGGCGCGAAGCGAGGTGAGGTGAGGTGAGGTGAAGCGATGCGCGACACGATGCATGCGTCGTGACGCGTCGTGCATCGCGTGACGCAGCGATTGAGCGATTGAGCGATTGAGCGATTGAGCGATTGAGCGATTGAGCGATTGAGCGATTTGGCGGCGTGGCGGCGTGGCGGCGTGGCGGCGTGGCGGCGCGACGCAAACGCAATCGCGCAGGCGTGTCGAACGAAACGCTGAAAAGCGAGGGAAGATCCGCCGCCGTCCCGTCCGTTGCGCCGGACGAGCGACAAGCGCTGCATGAACAGGAACGCGGATGAAAGCGCCCGCCCGTCAGGGCGTTGCTGCGCTGTTCATCCGCGTCCGATGTGCGTTGGTAGGCTCGATTGGATTCGAACCAACGACCCCCACCATGTCAAGGTGGTGCTCTAACCAACTGAGCTACGAGCCTGTGTGAGGCGCGAATTATAGAGAGCCTCTCGCGGACGCACAAGCCCTTTTGTGAAAATTTGTCGCGAGCAAATGAATTGTCCGGGTCTGTAGCACGTAATCTGTCCGGTTTTTGGGTGCGGCATGAAGCCACCCGTAAGCCGGGCACGGTGGTTACAGGAAACCCGGAAGATGAGATTCGAAGAGG